>CAZOYZ010000314.1:0-6580 GCA_964584045.1 uncultured Prolixibacteraceae bacterium
ACCAAATTCACCTTTACGCCGGAAGAGCCCCTGAAGGATCAACAGGAATATGAGATATCAGTGACCAGAAAGGTCAAGGACAAGAGAGGAATATTCCTTGAAAAGGAAAAGACCGTGAGGTTCAGGGTAGCAAACAAAGAGTAACCTGCCAACCTGAGAGGATGGCAGATTGTTCTTGATTCAAATCGCATTTTGATAGGCCAGGAACAACGCCCGGTAATATTTCATGAAACGGATCGGGTCTTCATTTCCCTTTACTTCGGCAAGGCAATACCCTTGGTAACCCATGTCCGACAATGATTTGAATAACCGACGGTAAGGATACTCAGCGATCCATAGTTCGTGCATGTGCACCCCCCTGATCCGGTCTTTTAACAGGTTGAAGTTGTATTCGAACCCGTCACCTTCCGTATCTGCGGGATTACAGTTCCAGTTCACGTACACGTGGGGGCTCTGCCCGTAATCGATGATTTTTTTCATGACTGCCGGCGAATCGGTTCCGTTCCCGTGCACACAGACCCTGATTTCGACCCCGTGATCATGGCCAAACTGCCCCACTTCTGCCAATGATTTACCAATCTGTTCAAAGGTCTTTTCCGCAGGAACACCCTCAGGAATTGCATTGGGAAATACCCGGATGGCCTTAGCTCCTACGTCCTTTGCCAGCAGGATATACTCTTTGGTGCCTTCAATGTTTTTTTTCAGTTCTTCCTGATCGGGCGAATGATAAAAATAAGCGCTTGCGAGTGAAATGACCTCCAGGGGGGAATCCTCGAACCTTTTCTTCACGGTTTCCCGTTCTGTGGCAGACAAGGTGAGCTCGATCCCATGTGCATGGGTCGTCCGGAGTTCAACGGTCTGATAACCGGTTTCAGAGCAATTTTTAATGATGGTTTCAATGTCCCAGTCCTTGGCAAGCGTATAGGTCATGATGCCGATCTTGAGCGGGTTGGAGTTTAATGAGGAAGGACCGTCTTTGGGTTGTTCCTTCTCCGCTCCGGTACATCCGGGCAGCATGGCAGCCGTTGCTGAAAGGGCCGTCGCCTGCAAGAAATTTCTTCTTGAAAATGATTGCTTCATAAGAGTGGTTTTTAAAGGTATAATATAACAACTTTTTTAGCGCATTCGCAACAAAATCGTTTGCGTATTCAATATTAAAGAAGGAGTGAGTGCCCGTCAATGTCCGAAAGCGCAAATACGATATCCGGATCAGCAATCTGTACGGCTAATGGTACAGGAGTCTGCCGGACTTACATTTTAAGTCCCGGAGGATTATATTTGACTCTGTACTCAGATAGAGGACAGGGAAAAAGTTATCAAAAGGCCTAAGTCCCGACAGGCTCCCGGACCATTCATCCTGTCCACTCCGTCGTTTGGTGCGCTTTTTACGCTATGACCCTGGAATTACAGCGGGAAAATCCCTTTTTCGCGGCAGTAGTCAATGATCTTTTCAGGATTCCTGCCGTTATGATGAGGATCGAGCGAGAGAGCTGCCTTTTTGGGGATGTCGAAAGGCAAGTCGAGCCCCGGTACATATTTCAGTTTTTCCAGATCATAAAATTCGGGTTTATTGGCTTTGCAGAACTCAAGGCCGGCGTCCATATAGAACAGGTGGAAGCGTTCTTTTCCGATAATTTGCGCGATTTGTTCCCGGATATTTTCGTCGGGTGAGATGAAGGAACAGATCGTCAGGATACCCTGGTCATTCAGGAGCCGGCACACCTCTGCGACGCGGCGCAGGTGTTCGGCCCGGTCGGTCGGGGAGAAGTCAAGTTCCCTGGAAAGGCCTGAACGCACTGAACTCCCGTCAAGCAGCACCACCGTAGCCCCCATCTCGAAAAGCTGCTTTTCCAGGCTAAATGCCATTTCGTTTTTTCCTGAGCCATGCAATCCGGTTATCCAGAGTGTAGCACCCTTCTGGTGATATCTTTTCTGATAGTCTTCGGTGAAAATCAGTCCGTGTCCGCTCCGGATCCGTTCGCGGTCAAGATCGCTGATCCTGGAGGGCAGGTCATCGGCACTCATCTGATCCAGGATCATTCCAACAGCCACTGTGTTGTTGGTCATGGGGTCGATGAGCACGAATGATCCTGTACTTTTGTTCTTTTTGTAGGCATCAAAAAAAAGCGGCTTGTTGGTGGTTAAAACCACCCGGCCAATCTCATTGAGTTCAAAATGATCGACCGCTGATTTTTTTAACGTATTCACGTCAATTTTATACTGGATCTTGTCGATCCGGGCCCGGGTATTGTTATTGGCGTGTTTAATGAAAAAATGCGTATCCGGGTTCATGGGTGTTTCATCCATCCACACCAGCATGGATTCGAAATGCCGTTCCACGTGTGGCACATTATCCGGATAAACGATCATATCGCCACGGGAAATGTCAATCTCATCTTCCAGGGTAATGGTCACCGACTGAGGAGGAAAAGCCTCTTCCAGTTCACCGTCGTAAGTGGTAATGCTCCTGATGGCCGATGTTTTCCGCGAAGGAAGTACCATGATCTTTTCTCCCTTACGGATAATACCTGAGGCTACTCTGGCGGAGAACCCCCGAAAATCATTGTCAGGCCGAAGAACGTATTGCACCGGATAACGCATGTCCTGAAAATTACGGTCAGAACTGATATGCACGCTTTCCAGGAAATCGAGCATACACTTGCCCTTATACCAGGGCATGTTGACCGAGGGTTCCACCACGTTATCGCCTTTCAACGCGGAAAGTGGTATATAATTGACATCAGGGATGTCGAGTTGGGTTACAAAATTTGCATAATTCCGGCAAATGTTGTCAAAGACACTTTCATCGAAACCGACCAGATCCATTTTGTTTACAGCCAGCACCACATGTTTAATACCCAGAAGCGACACCAGGAACGTATGACGCCGTGTTTGGGTGATCACTCCCTTGGTGGCGTCGATCAGGATGATGGCCAGGTTGGCGGTCGAAGCGCCGGTAACCATGTTGCGGGTATATTGTTCATGTCCGGGGGTGTCGGCAATGATAAATTTCCGTTTGTTGGTCGAGAAATACCGGTAAGCGACGTCGATCGTGATCCCTTGTTCCCGTTCGGCTTTCAGTCCGTCGAGGAGCAGGGCATAGTCAATTTCTTCTCCGGCATGCCCCATACGCTTGCTGTCGCGCTGAAGCGCCGAAAGCTGATCTTCATATATTTTTTTGCTGTCAAACAATAAACGTCCGATCAGGGTCGATTTGCCGTCATCGACAGAGCCTGCCGTCAACAACCGCAGCAGGTCTTTTTTTTCATCCTGATCAAGGAATGCCTGTATATCAATAGCTGGTATGTTATTCTCCATAATTGTATAAATTAACCGCAGGCGACGCAGGTGATGTACAAATTAAAAAAAATCTTCGCGTCTTTGCGGCTTCGTGTTTTGATCGGTTTGCGTCTTAAAAATATCCTTCTCTTTTCTTTTGTTCCATGCTGGCTTCCTGGTCAAAATCGATGACCCTGGTCGTACGCTCCGAAACGGTGACGGTCATCATTTCCTCCACGATTTTCTCGATGGTATCGGCTTCGGAGTCGATTGCTCCCGTAAGCGGATAACAACCCAGGGTGCGGAAACGCACTTTCCTCATTTTCGCTTTGGCAACCAGTTCTTTGGGCATGCGATCGTCGTCGACCATGATCAGATTGCCGTCAACCTCCACGATCGGACGTTCCTTTGCAAAATAAAGCGGGACAATGGGAATATTTTCAAGTCTGATGTATTGCCAGATATCGAGTTCTGTCCAGTTTGAGATCGGAAAAACACGGATCGATTCGCCCTTATGTACCCGGGCGTTATAAATATCCCATAATTCGGGACGCTGATTTTTCGGGTCCCACTGATGGTATTTATCCCGGAAAGAGAAGATGCGTTCCTTGGCACGTGATTTTTCCTCGTCGCGCCGGGCGCCTCCAAAGGCCGCGTCAAATTTGTACTTGCTTAACCCTTCGAGCAGGGCCTGCGTTTTCATGACATCGGTATGAACTTTGCTTCCGTGGGTAAATGGCCCGATCCCGGCTTCATAACCCTTTTTGTTGTAGTGTACGATCAGATCCCAGTTATTTTCTTTGGCGTAATTATCGCGGAATTCGATCATCTCCCTGAATTTCCATTTGGAGTCGATATGCATCAGGGGAAAAGGTACTTTGCCCGGATAAAAGGCCTTTTCGGCCAGCCTGACCATCACCGATGAGTCTTTACCGATGGAATAAAGCATCACCGGATTCTCAAACTCGGCGGCCACCTCCCTGATGATGTGGATGGCCTCAGCTTCCAGCTCACGTAAATGTGTCAGATTGTATTGAACCATACTATCAATAGAATAATTTTTAAACGGCATGGATCATTTTTGAAAATCCATGCTTATTTATATTTTGACGCCGACTAAAGGTCGTATCATCTATCTAATAACAAATTTTTCTTCCGTGTGTTGTTAGCCAGGTAAAACATGAAGCAGCAAAAATAACCGATCCGGGCAAAAAATGATAGGTATTAATTCTTATTCTTGTCAAAAGGGCCAAATTAAAGGGATCAATGTGACGGAAATGAGAAATACGATGATGTTTAAAGGAAGTCCCACTTTCGTATAATCGCCGAACTTGTAATTTCCCAGTCCCTGTACCAGTAAATTGGTCTGGTACCCTATCGGAGTGGCAAAACTGGAGGAGGCGGCAATGCAAATGGTGATGAAAAAAGGTTTCGGGTCCACGTGCATTTGATGAGCGGCAGAATAAGCGATCGGGAATACCAGGGCAGCTGCGGCATTATTGGTGATCACTTCAGTAAATAGATTGGTGATCAGATAAATGGTGATCAGTACACCAACAGGACCAAACGATTTTGAAAAATTAATGGCTGTGGTCGCAATGCTGTCGGCTGCACCCGAATTTTGTAAGGCTTTACTCAGTCCGAACGCACAGGCGATCGTGACCAGCACGTCCCATGAAATCGCTTTTGTATATTGTCTGTTGGGAAGAATGTTGATCCAGGTCATGATGACAGCGACCAGGGCGGCAAAATAAAACATATCGGGACTTTCGCCGTTAATTTTCGGCAGGAAATCACTCAATGTGGCGCCGGCGATCATAAGTAACAGCAGGATCAGGGCTGCCAGACGTTGACCCTTGTAGCGGGGCGGGGGAACTTCTCCGATAAATGAGGTCAGGTAAAAGGTCTTGGACCCTCCCCAGTTTTTAATGAAATTTTCATTGGTCAGCAGAACCAGACTGTCACCGTCTTTCATCCGGACTGATCCCACGTTGGTGGCAATTGTTTCGCCGTTCCGGTGTACAGCCAGCACTTCAGCCTGATAGTGGTTCAGAAAATCAAATTCGTCGATCGTTTGATTAATGCCGGGGAAGCGAGGAGCAATCACCACCTCGATCTGCTTGATATCCGTGCTTTTGTAAAATTTTCCAAATCCTTTCATGGCTTTTAACTCCAGTTGACGGTGTGCGATCAGCGGGAGGAGTAGATCCGATTTAACTGCAATGACAAGCTGATCGTTCTGTTGCAGGGTGAATTTTCCTTTCCGGGCATCCAGAAGCTCGTTATCCCGTTCAATAGAATGAATAATAATATCTTTTAACTGGTGGCTGCGGCCGTTATTGATTTCTTCTCCGGCGAGCGTACTGTTGGCGGGCAAATTGGCATCAAGAAAGTACTCCTTATAGTCGGATCGCTGCCGTTTGTGGTTGTTTTTTTTCCCCGGAAGTATTTTGTGTCCGATAAAAGCCAGATAGAATATTCCGGCGAGGGTAATCCAGATGCCGACTTTCCCAAGTTCGAACATATTTAATCCGTCAAGGCCATTTTCCAGCATCAGTCCATGTACCACCAGATTCGTCGAGGTACCGATCAATGTACAAACTCCGCCGAGGATCGTGGCATATGAAAGAGGAATCAGAAATTTTTGCGGAGACAGATTCATTTTCTCTGCCCAGTTTTTGAAAATGGGGGCAAAGATAATAACCACAGGAGTGTTATTTAAGAATGCAGAGATCGTTGAAACCGGAAAAAGAAGCCTGAACATCGTGAACGGCATTTTCCCCCTTCGTTTGGGAAGAAAAGTCCTGGCAATCAAATTTAGTCCGCCGGTTTGCCTGATCCCTTCACTGACCAGGAACAGCACGCCCACAGTCAGCATCCCCTTATTGGAAAATCCCGCTAAACTTTCCCGGCTGTTAATGATCCCGGCAGCCATTAATACCGCTAAAGCTGAGAACAGGATCAGTCCCGGACGCATAAGGTCATAGATCAAGGCAATGATCATGATGACGATCACAGCCACGACAAAGTAGCCTTCAAATGTCATTTAGTTAATTTTCCTCCAAATGTAGGTTTATTCGTTTATACCGGCATGGAGTAAAATACTTATTTCCATCTGAGCCGGCAGGTTCATTTTTCTTTCTCCAAAAACAGGACCGGTTTCTGCTGCTCCGATGTTTTTTTGTTTTTTACTTTGGATGTTGGGATTAAAATCCTACTTTTGCACCGCCTTTACAAAAAAAGGCAACATTCATAAGGATGACTCAGTAGCTCAGCAGGTAGAGCACATCCCTTTTAAGGA
>CAZOYZ010000315.1:0-6566 GCA_964584045.1 uncultured Prolixibacteraceae bacterium
AATTTTGGCTTTTTCTCTGAATTGTTGAGGTGTTTCCTTGAAATGCGCTTTGAAAACCCGCGTAAAATACTGGTTGGACGAGAACCCGCAATCATAGGCGACAGAGCTGATCGATATTTCAGCGTTCTCTGCGATCATTTTTCTGGCCCTCTGTAAGCGTAGTTTATTGAGGTAATTAACCGGGCTGCAATTGGTGAGCTGGTAGCAATGTTTTGAAAACTGGGTGATCCCTAATCCGCAGTGGCTGGCCATCCGGCTTACCGTCCAGTCACTTCCGGGATCATTTTCCAGGTTTTTTAGAAATATCGATACACTTCGTTTCGACTCGATCAGTGCATCATTCAATATCGGCTTGTCCTTTTTGAGCATTTCAAGAAGTAAAATGAAAATCTCATTCATATAAATTTTGATCCTGGAATCGAAATGTTCCCTTTGGGACAAGCTGGTCATCCGTCCGATCTGCACGAAACATCTTTTCATTTCGTCACTCACGTGCCAGACAGGCTGTTCATTCAGCCGGAGGATACGGGTTAGTTCGTTTAAGTCATCCGGACTGAGGATGATCCATTCGGGCCAGATCCACTCCTGATGAGGCTGTCTTACGTTCAGGTCCAAAATAAACCAGTGCAACTTACATAACCCGATGTTTGGGTTACCTAACTTATGCAGGATCCAGGGTCGGGTGATTGTAAGCGTATTGGATGACAGTTCATAATGTTGGTCTTCGAGTAAAAAGCTTAGCGTGCCGGTTTCAAGAAGGCAAAGTTCAATGCCCTCATTCCGATGCCATTGAAGACCCCAGTCCTGTACTTCTTCCGAATTCCAGTACCCAATGGATTTGATCCCCTTCAGTTCACCTTCCTTCAGGGGGTATCCCGGATAAGTTCCTCTTGCCAAAACATGCATTTCCACTTTCCCGGCCTGCCAGGCCTGGGCTAAAGGCGTACACGAATCCGGATAGTAAATTTGGTCATCGTTTGCCGGTACATTTATTCTTACGCTCATTTCCAGTAAATTTTAGCTTGTACTATTCTTCACTGAAAGATAGTTAAACTTTTTTAGTTTTTGTTGCCGTACCTTTATTTCGAAATAAATCGCTTAGCGAATGCGATGGGAAAATTCCGGATATGTTCGCTTTTGTTTAAATAAACGGTATGCAGAAAATACTTCTTTTGCTGGTTACGGCCTGCCTTTTTCTTTCCTTCTCAGGTACATCGGGAAGGGAAAACCGTGATCTAATTCGTGTTTTGCTGATCAGCGGCAAAAACAACCATGAATGGCAAAAAACAAGTCCGCTTTTTGCAAGGATCATGGAGGAAGACGGCTGTTTTAAAGTGACTGTCACCGAAAGGCCTGACACGTTAAAAGCGGTGGATTTGAAAACATACAAGGTCATTGCCAGTAACTGGAACGCATTTCCGGAGTCTTCAAGGCAATGGGGTGAGACGGCAGAAAAGGCGATCATGGATTTTGTGAACGGCGGCGGGGGATTTGTCCTTTTCCATGCGGCCGGTGCAAGCCATTACGACTGGCCTGAATATCAGCGAATGGTCGGAGCCACCTGGGGAAAAAATACACGGCACGGTGCGATTGAAACTTTTGAAGTGAAAGTGGCTGACCACCGGCATCCGGTTACCCGTGGAATGAATAATTTCATGATCACGGATGAATTATGGGTGGAAATGGATCAGCAACCTGGAAATCAGGTCTTGTGTACAGCATGGTCTTCATCCGGAAATAACGGGCGTGATCAGGACGAGCCCGTTGCTATTTGCCGGACCCAGGGGAAGGGACGTTGCTTTTATCTGGTACTGGGCCATGACGAAACGGCCATGAAGAATCCGGGCTGGAAAATGCTCATACGCCGGGGGACCGAATGGGCAGCAACAGGAAAGGTTATGAAATCCCGAAAAAAGAAATAAACCAATAAAAGTAAACCTATGGCTATCAAAGTTGGATGTTTTGCACTAATCAATCCGTTCACGCCCCTTGACGGACAATTGGATCAAATCAAGAAATGGGGGTTTTCGTGTGGAGACCTTACCGATAATTCAGACGGGGCCTGTCTGGGTGTTGAATATGGCTTTACTGCATTGGCAAGCCTTGATGCCAATCCTTTCGACGTCAAAAGGATGTTTGAGAACAGGGGGCTTGCGCTTTCCTGCATATGTGCCCATGCCAATCTGCTTGATCCGGCCTCACCGGCCCGTTACGGCACGCCTCAAATCATAAAGGCTGTGAAAATGGCAGCTGCGATTGGTGTTAAACATGTGGTGACCGCCGAGGGTGAACCGAAAACTCCCTTCGGGAAAAACCTGACTGTCGCAGAAGCTGTTTTCTCAATCGCTGAAAAACTTTATGAACCCTTACGTTTTGCGGAAGATTACGGAGTAAAAATTCTGATCGAGCCCCATGGTCACATTACCGACTCGGTGAAACTCATGGGTGAAGTTCTGGATAAATGTAATTCTTCTGCCCTGGGGATCAATCTTGATACCGGAAACTTGTGGCTGGGAGGTGGCGATTCGCTGGAGATGATCGCGGCCTTCGGGGCAAAGATCGAGCACGTTCATTGGAAAGATCTGCCGCCTGAAATGATCGAAAAAAGGGGAACCCAATTTGGATGCGGAATGTCGCTGACCGCTTTGGGAGATGGCGTGATTGACATTGAAGCTATTTTTAAAGCTTTGGTGAAAGCCGGTTTTGACGGGTATTCCACCCTCGAAATTGCCGGAGAAGAAGCCATCTTAAAAAGTTTCAGCTATCTAAAAAGACTGGGGGCTGTTTAACCTGACTAAAGCAAACAATGATGAACAAAGACATTTCAAGAAGAAGTTTTGTACGACATGCCGGTTTAATGGCTGCGGGAGGATTGATTATCCCATCTTTCCTGAATTCCTGTGCAAAAAAAGGATCGGTCAATGATAAGGTCAATGTAGCGATGATCGGTGTTGGAGGAAGAGGTTCCAACCATGTGGTGTATATGCTTGAATTGGCGCAGCAGGCGCAAATTGTCGCTGTTTGCGATCCGTTTGAGGACCGCAGAACTACCGTTACCAGGCAAATTAACGAGTTTTATGCCAAACAAAAAGGCTTGAGCAGCTATGACGGATGCAAAGCGTATCATCATTTTAACGATGTGCTCGACCGGAATGATGTAGATGCCGTGGTGATCGCCACTCCCGATCATTGGCATGTTCCGGTCGCATTGGCTGCCGCGAAGGCCGGCAAGCATATCTATCTGGAGAAGCCGCTTGCATTGACCATTCAGGATGGGCAAAAGTTGAGAAAAGCGGTCCGCAGGAAAGGTATTGTTTTCCAGTACGGGACCCAGCAACGTTCTGATTCGCGGTTCAGAATGGCAGCAGAGCTGGCCCGCAATGAAGTGATCGGAAAACTTGAACGGATTGACGCCTGGTGCGCGGGCGGAACAGGCGAATATGCTCCGGTAACCACCGAAGCTGTACCGGATGGCTTCGATTATGACCTGTGGCAGGGACCGGCTATGGAACGTCCCTACTCGAAAGCACGGGTTTCAAATCTCGGAGCCTGGTTTATTTACGATTATGCCATTGGCTTTGTCGCAGGCTGGGGAGCCCATCCGCTCGATATTGCCCAATGGGGAAATAACAGCGATGATTCAGGACCTGTTGAATACAGGGGCACGGGGAGTTTCTTTGAGAAGGGAAACCTGTTCGATACCATGAATGCGTGGGATATTTATGCCAAATACGGGAACGGCGTTGAAATGCACTTTTTTACCCCGGAACTGGGCAAGGAGTATATTGAAAAATACCGCAACTTTACCGGTCACGGCACAACTTTCTTTGGAACAAACGGCTGGGTAAGCGTAAACCGGGATGATATTCTGGCCAGCGACCCTGAAATTTTGAAACACCGGTTCACGGAAAATGAAATACGCTTGCCGGTCAGCAATGATCATTCGAAAAATTTTCTGGATGCCATCAAAAACAACACACCGGTAGTCAGCCCCATTGAATCGGCGGTCAGGTCCGATACCATCAGTCATTTGTGCAACATTTTGGTGCGTTCAGGCAGAAGCAGCCTGAAATGGGATCCGGTGAGCGAGACCATTTCCGATGCCGATGACGCTGTGAAAGCTTTGCTCACCCGTCAGTCACGCAGCCCGTATGGCGACATTCTAAAAAGTTAAAGCGGATCAGGGGCACATGAAAATCGTGCCCCATATTTATCGCACGTGTTAGAGGTAAGGCTTGGCCGGATATTATTCTTTTGTTATTTTTGCGGAAGGTACAGAACAGTACAGAACGTTCCGTATCAGGAGAATCAAAGATGGCAGCAAGGAATGATAACGAACTAATTCTTTCCCTTTCAAACGGAGATGTGAGGGCCTTTAATGAATTGTTCATGCGTTATCATCTCCGGGTATATCGTTTCGCCATGAATATCCTGCATTCGAAGAACGATGCGGAAGAAGTTGTTCAGGAAGTTTTTATCGCCGTTTGGGAAAACCGTCATCGCATCAAGCAGGAAGGCTTTTCTGCATATTTATTTGGAATAGCCAGAAATCAGGTACACTCTCTGGTGAGAAAATATGTGTATTTTGACCGATACCTGCTTTTCTTTGGAAAAAATAAGGAATCGGTGCATAACCCTGTTGAGGAACAGATCGATTTTGATGCCGTACAAAAGTTTTTTTCAGAACAGATTGACCGTTTGCCTGAACGCCGCAAAGCGATCTTCCGCATGAGCAGGTTTGATGAGTTGAGTTACAAGGAGATCGCGCAGAAACTTGCGATCACTGAAAATACCGTCGACACGCAGATCCGCCATGCTTTGGATACGCTGCGCAAGGAATACCTTAAAAATTTTTCATAAAAAAAGCGTCGCCCCTTCACGGGAGGAATCCCTTCGTGCTAATTACTATTGGAAACGATGAAAAAAGAGACAAACATATCAGCGTTACTGGACAGGCTTCGTCAGAACAAACTGACCGAAGAGCAGTCAGCATCCCTGTTCGCTGTATTCAGAGAAGAGGATCCTGAAGAAGGTGAATTAAAGGAATTTTACCGGTCGGAATGGGAAAAAGCCGTTGGTGCCACAGGCAAGCTCCCACAGGCAGAAGAACTATGGCAGAAGACGGCGCATCGGTTGGATCTTCGTCCGGAACAAAAGAGCCGGCGAATGATCGCTCCCGGAACGCTTTTATTCCTGAAATATGCCGCCATCTTTATCGTCGCTTTTGTAAGTGCCTGGATGTTGCGCGAAACCATCCCCGGGAAGAATACCGCCCGATACAAAGAACTGCACCATACGGTGGTTTCTGTCCCCAATGGTTCGAAAACCGAAATTCAGTTACCTGACGGGTCCATGGTAAAGTTGAATTCCGGAAGTACCCTGACCTATCCATCCGCATTTGAATCGACTAACAGAAGTGTTAAACTGGAAGGAGAGGGCTTTTTCACCGTTCAGAAAGATCCGGCGCGGCCGTTTTATGTGAATACGACGAATATCGCGGTCAAGGTGTTGGGCACAGTTTTCAATGTTAAATCGTATCCCGATGAGAATGTGATTGAAACAACCCTCCTCTCGGGTTCTGTTGAGATATACGGCGAACCCGGGACCGGCAGAAATCTGTTGGATGAAAAACCTGCAGCCGTGTTAAATCCGAATGAAAGATCAATTTATCATAAAGGCAGCCAGGCTAAATTCCAACCGGCTAATCTCGTCGTTGAAAGGCTTGACGATGCGGAGAGCTATATCGCGTGGAAAGACAATATCCTGAAATTTGACAATGAGAAGTTTGGAGGCGTTGTCCGGAAACTGGAACGATGGTATGGCGTTGAGATTGAACTAAGATACCCCGGCATTGTCAACGAACGGTTCTCGGGGCAGTTCGATCAGGAAACCCTTGAACAGGCGCTGACTGCAATGACCTTTACAGAGCCTTTCTCCTATTCGATCAATAAAAATAAGGTGATCGTTTATAAAAAATACTAACTACCTAAAAATAAAGCCTATGCGGAAATAAATACCTGAACGCAAAAGAAGCGGGAAATGAGGCCTAATTCAAATCCCGCTTCGAGTGAAAATAGTTTTAAATTAAATCATTACAAATTTATGAAAAAACAACAAATTAATTACAGGGACAGACTTTTTTTCTGTCTTAGACGAACTTGCTTACTTATGAAATTGACGCTGTTTTTTGTTTTTGTCAGCTTACTTCAGGTGTCAGCGAATATCTATTCTCAGGCACAACGGTTATCTATCAAGCTGGAAAATGCTTCTATAAAGGAAGTCTTAAATGAAATTGAAGAAAAATCGGCTATCAAATTCCTGTACAAGGATAAATCAATTGAAGACAGACAGGTAAGTATTGATGCCGAGAACAGACCAGTAGAGGAAATACTGGATGTTGTTTTGAAAGAGACCGGGAATACTTACCGGATCATGGACAACAATCTGATCATCATCAGTCCGGGTGCTTCCTTACAGCCAGATCTGGTCGTAAAGGGCAAAGTCACTGATTCTTCCGGCTTACCGCTACCGGGAGTGAGTGTGGTCGTAAAGGGCACCAGCCGGGG
>CAZOYZ010000316.1:0-6549 GCA_964584045.1 uncultured Prolixibacteraceae bacterium
GAAGCCACCGGCTATGGGGTGATCATTACCCTTCGCGAAGCGTTAAAAGAGTTGCAGATAAAACCTGAGAATACGACAGCCAGCGTGCAGGGATTTGGAAATGTGGCCCGGTACGCGATCGAATTGTACCACAAGCTGGGAGGGAAGGTGATTTGTGTTGCCTGCTGGGACCAGGCCGATAAAACCAGTTATTCTTTCAGGAAGAAAGAGGGGATTGACCTGAAGCAACTGCTTGCGATCACCGACTCGTATGGAGGAATTGACAAGGCAAAAGCCCGGGATTTGGGATACGAAGTCTTGCCGGGCGAGGCCTGGATTGAGCAGGAAGTGGACATTTTGATTCCTGCAGCCCTCGAAAATCAGATCAGGGCTGATAACGTGGAAAAAATAAGCAAGAGGGTAAAGGTCCTTCTCGAAGGTGCCAATGGTCCCACAGCCCGCGAAGCAGATGCGGTGATCAGAGAGAGCAGCCTGCATGTGATCCCCGATTTTCTTGCCAATGCCGGTGGCGTGGTGTGCAGCTACTTTGAACAGGTGCAATGCAACATGAATTATTTCTGGGAAAAAGATGAAGTTCTCGGAAAACTTGACATGAAAATGACTTCCGCCTATTTGGCCGTGAGCGAATTTGCCCGCTCAAACAAGCTGGCTATGAGGGATGCGGCGTACGTCATCGCGGTGAATCGCGTGGCACAGGCGTGCCGTGACCGGGGATGGGTATAAATTTATTATCTTTATCCTGTAACTGGTCGAAAAATGGATGGACGATTTTATTTTTAATGACATTTCATCCTTCGATGAAGATTTCTTTGAATCCGGTAGTCCGATCAGCCTGATCGGCACCGGTTCATTGGGGGGAAAGGCTAAAGGATTGGCTTTCATTCATGATTTTCTGCGGTCTGAAGTCAATCCCGGCGATTTCCCCGGGATAGAAACAGGCATTCCCAAGATGGTCGTCGTCCTTTCCGATGTGTTCGATTCGTTTATGCAGCAGAACGGGCTTTACGAGGTTGCTTTGTCGGACGCTTCGGACGTTCAGATCGCGATGGCTTTTCAAAAGGCGGAGTTGCCGTTCAGGATTCCCGGGATTTTGCGGACGTTTATATCAAAAATCCACCGTCCCCTGGCGGTCCGGTCATCAAGCCTGCTGGAGGACTCCTTGTCGGGGCCTTTTGCCGGTGTTTATGGTACCAAGATGATCCCCAATAACCAGTACGATGTCGATACCCGCTTCCGAAAGCTGATCGAGGCCATCAAGTTGGTGTACGCATCCACTTACTTCCGTGCGGCAAAGGACTTTATCCACGCCACCAGCCATCAAACGGAAGAGGAAAAAATGGCTGTGATTATTCAGGAAGTTGTCGGCGTGAGGCACAACAGCCGCTTTTATCCCGACATATCGGGAACCGCCCGTTCCTATAATTATTACCCCACCGGGCATGCAAAGCCCGAAGACGGCGTAGTCAACCTGGCGCTTGGCCTGGGGAAGACGATTGTCGACGGCGGCAGTTCCTGGGCTTATTCGCCGGCATTTCCCCAGTCGCCTCCTCCGTTTAACTCGACGGCCGATATGCTTGAAATGACCCAGACGGAATTTTGGGCAGTGAACATGGGGCCGGCGCCGGACTATAATCCGGTGGCCGAAACAGAATACCTGGTCAAAGGCAGCCTGTTGTGTGCGGAGGCCGACGGCGCCTTGCGTGATGTCGCCTCCACGTACGATGCCGGTTCGGACAGGATCTGGCCTGGCCTGTCGGGGAAAGGCCCCCGGATCATCAATTTCGCGCCCGTGCTGACAACCGGCATTTTCCCGCTGAACAAGCTGGTCAAAGAAATGCTGCATACTTGTGAAAAAGCCCTGAAATCGCCTGTGGAAATTGAATTTGCCGTCAATTTAACCGGTCCGGTGAAACGGTTCGGATTTTTGCAGGTGAGACCGATTGCCGTCACCCGTGAGGAAACCATTATTTCGGACGAGGAGACCGGCAGTGACCGCTTGTTAGTCTCCTCAGACGAGGTGATGGGGAATGGCCTTCTCGACTCGCTCATGGATATTGTTTTCGTGGATTTCCGGCATTTTGACGCAGGAACATCGTTTCACATTGCCGCCGAAGTCGGCGAAGTAAACGAAAAGCTGATCCGGGAAAGGCGGCCCTACCTGCTTGTCGGTTATGGCCGTTGGGGTACCTCCGACCCTACGGCGGGGATACCCGTAAAGTGGCACCAGATCTCCGGGGCCAGGGCGATTGTCGAAGCCCCGGCAGGGCAAACAACCATTGAAATGAGCCAGGGATCGCATTTCTTTCACAACCTGACCAGCTTTAAAGTATTTTACTTTTCAATCCCCCGTTCGGGTTCCGCTCAGTTTGACCGGGATTGGCTGTACGGGCAAAAAACAGTGGAAAAAGGGAAGTTTGTCAGGCATATCCGGCTTGAACACAAACTCTATATAAAAGCTGATGGCCGCACAGGCAGAGGTATCATCCTTAAATCCCGGGAATCATGTGTGCAAAAAAATATGTAAACAACCTGACCAGTGAACTGAAGGAAAGGGCCAAGGAACTCAGTTGCCTGTATGAGGTGCAGGAGCTTTTAAACAATAAGGGAAAGACCATGGAAGAAGTCTTCCGGGAGATGATCGAAATTCTTCCGCGGGGTTGGCAGTATCCTGATATCTGTAAGGTGCAGATCACGTACAGGGGGCGGGAGTTTCACTCGGATGACTTCAAAAAATCAAAATGGGTGCTGAAAACCGATATCGTGGTACACGATGAGGTAGTCGGGGAGATCTGTGTTTGTTATGTCGCGAGAAGACCCTCTGAGTTTATCGGCCCTTTTCTAAATGAAGAACAAAAGCTGATCAGGACCATTGCAGACCAGATCGGCGCTTTTCTTTTACACCGGCAGCTAAAGTCCATTTTCGAGGAAGGGGGTCATCTGATTAAAGGCCCAAGTCCTCAATGGTTCACCATCTTCGAAATGCTGAAGGGAACAGACCCAAAACTGCTTGTCCGGATTTCACGAAAAATGATCAACTACCTGTGCTGGAGTGGTATAAAGGAAGCTGAAAGTTTGTTTGGATGTTTTACCCCGGCCTACAAGGAGAAAATGGAACTTTTGCAGGCCGGCGAAAACAGACCTTATCAGGACTCATCAGCGAACGACCTGATATCGATGAGCTACGAAATCTTCGAACTGGCTGGTAAACACGTGGAGGAGAAGGCGATCATTGACAGCATCCACAAGTGGATCAAGGAAGACCGGTCAGGATTTCTGGTCAACATTCTTGAAAACACCGGATCATCGCTCGCGGAGATCAGCACGGCGATTGAACGGTTTCATCACCTTATGCCACAGGGGCTCGAACTTTCACCTTCGAGAGAGAAAAGCATCAAGATCGCGCTGATACGGCGGCTGCTGATCGACCAGTCTGATTTTATCACGATCGCGAAAAAGTTTGTCGAGGTCAATGATTTCCACAGGCTTCTGAAGCGGATCATTTCTCCGGTGGGCAGTTACGGGAAACTCGGAGGAAAAGCTTCCGGCCTGTTCCTGTCCAGCCACCTCCTGTGGAAGCTGTCGGGCGATAATCCGTTTTTCAGCCAGATCAAAGTACCGAAGACCTGGTATATCACTTCCGATGCCATCCTGGATTTCATGAAACTGAATGACATGGAAGACATCATGGAGCAGACCTATAAGGATATTGAACAGGTAAGGAAAGAGTATCCGTATATCATTCATGTATTTAAAAATTCGCCGTTCAGTCCCGATATGGTCAAGGAGTTGTCGCTTGCCCTCGACGATTTGGGTGAAACACCGTTGATCATCAGAAGTTCAAGCCTGCTCGAAGACCGGATGAATACGGCTTTCGCAGGTAAATACAAAAGTTTGTTTATCGCGAACCAGGGCACGAAGGAAGAAAGGCTGGCGGAAATCATGGATGCCATTGCCGAAGTTTATGCTTCCGCGTTCGGGCCTGACCCGATCGAATACCGGAAGGAGCGGGGCCTGTTGGATTATCATGAGGAGATGGGCATTCTGATTCAGCAGGTGATCGGCAAGAAGGTTGGAAAATACTTTCTGCCTTCTTTCGCGGGAGTAGCGTTCAGCCATAACGATTTCCGCTGGTCAAGCCGGATAAAAAGGGAAGACGGGCTGATTCGCATGGTGCCCGGACTGGGAACCCGGGCGGTTGACCGGTTAAATGATGACTATCCGATTCTGATTGCGCCGGGACAGCCCCGTTTGCGTGTCAATGTGGCCAGTGAAGAAATTGTGCGCTATTCCCCGAAAAGGATTGACGTGATCAACCTGGAAGACCGGATGTTTGAGACGATCGGGATTCAGCAGCTTTTCAGTGAAGCCGGCAAAGATTACCCGAATATTCATCAGATCGTTTCTGAGGTCACCGAAGATTTTATCCAGCAGCCGGGAAGGCTTTCCCTGGATTTTGAAAGGAAGCATTACGTGGTTACGTTCGACGGACTGATCCAGAACACCGACTTCGCTTCGCAAATCCACTCGATGCTAAACGTTCTGGAGCGCGAATACGGAGCGCCTGTCGACATCGAGTTTGCCCACGACGGCGACTGCCTGTACCTGCTTCAGTGCAGGCCGCAGAGTCACCGTACGGTAAGCGTACCGGCGACCATCCCCTATAATGTCGCGGAAGAAAAGATCATCTTTTCCGCCAGCAGATTCGTTTCGAGCGGCACGGTTTCCAACATTTCACACGTGGTCTATATCGATCCTTTCAGATACAATGAGCTGGAAAGCTATGAAGAGCTGGTCATGGTGGGGCGAATTGTGAGCGGCCTGAACAAGATATTGCCCCGCAGGCAGTTTGTCCTGATGGGACCCGGGCGCTGGGGGAGCAGAGGCGACATTAAGCTTGGGGTAAACGTCGCTTATTCGGATATCAATAATACGGCCATGCTGATCGAAATTGCGAGGAAGCAAAAAAACTATGTGCCGGAACTTTCATTAGGGACCCACTTTTTCCAGGACCTGGTCGAATCAGATATCTTTTACCTGCCATTATATCCGGATGACCAGGGAAATTTTTTCAATGAGCTGTTTTTCACTGCTTCCGAAAACAGGCTGAGCGAGCTTCTTCCTGATTACGCGTCGTTTTCTGACGTCGTACACGTGATCGATGTTCCCGGATGCACCGATGGAGACGTGCTGCATGTTCTGATGAACGGGGATGAGGAAAGGGCGTTTGCAGTGCTGGCGGAGCCTGTCCGGCAAAATGATTTTAGCATCTTTAAGGCTGACATTTTCAGCACTATGGAAAGTCCGGATTTCCATTGGCGGTGGCGGATGAGCTATGCCGGGCATATTGCTTCCCGTCTGGATCCTGAACGGTTTGGTGTGGCGGGATTCTATGTTTTCGGGAGCGTCCGGGACGGTACAGCCGGACCGGGGAGCGATATCGATCTGCTCATCCATGTGAAGGGAACCGAGAGCCAGCGCAATGATTTAATGCTGTGGCTTGAAGGATGGAGTTTGTGTCTCAGCCGGATCAATTTTCTCCGCACCGGTTCCAGGACCGACCAGTTACTGGACATCCACATTATCACCGACGAGGACATCCGGAGCCGAAACAGCTATGCCGTCAAGATCGGGTCGGTCAGTGATGGTGCCCTTCCGCTCCCTATGGGAAAAGACAACCGGAAGATTCTGGCCTCAGATTAGTTCGCGAGTGGCCTGGTCCAGGTTTTCCGGATCAAACCGGATCAAGGCAAGCTCAGGCCCGTCGTGAGCCGCATTGAAGGAAAAGGTACGGCTGATCCTGTCGCTCCAGCTCCCGGTCAGCCGCGTGGATTCATGGATATGTCCGTGGAGGGTAAGAAGCGGTTGCCGTTTTTTGATCATTCTTTTGATGGCAATACTCCCGGTGTGCACGTCGAGGGGCACATGGTCGATCATCTTCCCGTCCAGCGCCGTACGGTCCAGCCTGGTCCGGTAAGGAGGTGAGTGAAACAGAAAGATCGACTCCGATAAATCGTCATCCCCGGTCAGCAGGTCTATGTCCTTCGCGATGGTATTGTACAGGATATCATCCTTTTTAAAAGCGACGGTGTGAAAACCATCTTCAGGAGCAACACATCCCGGATCGAGGTACCTGGAGGTATCATAAAGCTCCCAGTCTTTGAGACGAAAAGGCGTGGGAGGCACACAGGCATACCCGTAAACGGTGTACTTTCCAAAGGTTGTTTTCTTGTTGTGAAGGTATTCCCATATTCCTTCCGATCCGGCCCGGATAAAGGCCTGTTCCCCGCAGCGGGCGTCGTCGTTTCCCGGAATCACAAAAACCCGCGGATAGCAGTCTGCCAGTCTTTTCTTAAGCTCAGCAAAACCAGCGACCAGCGTACCCTGGAAGAAGTTTGCAGGATCATCGTCCGAAAACGCCGTCAGCCGGTGTGGTAAGAGGTCGCCACCCAAAAAGACCGATGATGGCCTTTCTTCAAGAATTTTTTGGAACAGCTTCTGATACCGGTCTGTTTTTCCATGCAAATCGGTCACAAAAAAATGGATGGAAGT
>CAZOYZ010000317.1:0-4545 GCA_964584045.1 uncultured Prolixibacteraceae bacterium
AAACCTGATCAAGAATCTTCCATCTTCTGATGTCAAAAAATCTGAACTCTTCCAACGCAAATTCAATTTTTCGCTCGTGCCGAAGGGCTTGGGTAATGTCTCCGGTAAAATTCGGTAATCCGGCCCGGTTCCTGATCATATTGATATAAGCAGACGCCGTCGCCGTTTCACCTAATCCCAAACAGGCTTCCGCATAATTCATAATAACTTCGGCATACCTGAGTTCAATCCATACATTCTGGTTTTTTTCATAGTAACCCGCGCAGGTATGGTCCAACATTTTCTTAAACAAATAGCCTGTATAACTTCCGTCTCCCGGATCAACTGATCCCTGGCGGGTATCAATGCCGAACCTTGTTGTCGTTGTGCCGTCTTGTTTGATGGTGATCCGTGTACGACGGTCATAGATCCCGACGGGATCTAACGCAACCAAGGCATCATAAATACGTGGTTGCCAGGCAGCGCTGTCGTAGAGTATTGAGCCGTAAAATCGTGGTTCCCTGTGTTTATAAATATTCTTGTTGGTATATTTTCCGGATTTATTCACATAATATCCTGCGCCGTCTATTTCAAAATGATCAGAGAATTTCGTACCATCTTCCATCTCATAATCATCGACAAAACTCGCAGTGGGGCTATGACTGCCATAACATTCGTTGCCGTTGTTTGCATTTCTCAGGTTCCAACGGTTTGCATCTCCCGTACTGGTACTGTACATTTTTCCCCAAATTATTTCTTTATTGGATAAGTCGTACGACCGGAAAAGTTCGTAATAATTCGCAGCTACTGTTTCCTTGTCGGGAGCGCCAAAATCGGCAAGCTCACAAGTTCCGAGGTCCATGACTTCTTTTGCTGCATTTTTCGCTGCGGTCCAGAGAGCAGTACGATTAGGATTTGCATAACCTACTAATTCGTTTGCGGCAGTTCCGTCGGCTGTAAGGTCACTCGCGGCAAACAACAGGATCCTGGATTTAAGGGCTAAAACTGCTTCTTTTGTCGCCCTTCCCATCTCCATTTCACTCTTCAGCTTAAGTAAGCCGGCAGCTTCATCACAGTCTTCAACAATAAAATTAACTGTCTCTTCAAATGTTGCGCGGGTAACAGCCAAAAAGTCCTGCCCAAGTTCATTCGGTTCCCTGAAAATGGGCACCCCCCCATAAGTACGGCACAACTGGGAATAACAAAATGCTCTCAAAAACAGGGCCTCACCTTTCATCACGGATGTTTGTTCCTCAATGGACGCCCTTTCAGTTCCACTGTAAGCGTCAGGAACATGATCAATATTTTTAATAAAAATGTTGATTCTCTGGATAACCGGGAATAAACCTAACCAGGAGTAATTCATAAACGAATATGTTCCGGAACCAACCCACGGGGCAGTATTATCCGGGTTGATATTTCCTACCAGATAGTTATCTGTATTCTTGATATGAATAAACATGCATTCATCGCTAACGCCCGAAAGCGTCATCGCCCTGAAGTTTAAACAGCTTCTGTAGCAGTAATCCAGATAATAATTACTCAGGCTGATATCAGCCCAAACGGTTCCGTCGGTATAACTGTCCAGCGGGACTTTGTCCAGGACGTCAGAACAAGCAGACAGCAAAAATACTCCGATCACAAAGATTTTAATATTCAGTTTAAACTTTTTCATCTTCTTAACTTTTTTCGAAATTCAACAGAGAAGTGTATTCGTGATTAAAAGACAACATTTACCCCGACTGAATAAACCTTCATTAACGGGTAATTATAGGAGTCTCCTAACTCCGGATCCATAATCTTGTTGCCGGAATAGATCAGGAATAGATTTTGGCCCGATACGTAGAGTTCCGCATCCTTTAATAAAATTGTTCTTTGTATTTTTTTCGGAAGGGTGTACGAGAGCTGAAGATTCTTCATCCTTGCATAGGCGCCGTTATGATAGGTAAAATCGGTTTTATAGCTTGATCTCCAGTATTCTTCATCCCGTTCCCATGCCCTCGGCTTAGCCGCGTTTGTATTTTCAGGCGTCCATCTGCCCCTGGCGTCGTACATGAAATAATTTCCTTCGCTTCCCTGGAGCGAAAGAGACATGTCTCTCATACAATCCCCGACGCCCTGTACTAATCCGCTCAACTGCCAGTTCTTATATCCCACTGAAAAGGAAATACCATACGTGATTTCAGGATCGACGGTTTTATCGAATAAGATTTTGTCATCACTATTTATAGTCCCGTCACCGCTGTAATCCAAAATAATAATATCTCCGGGGCGTGCCCCCTGAACATGTGGCAATGACTCTACATGGGCTTCATCTTTAAAGATCCCGGCGGCTTTATAAAGTAAAGCACACCCCATTGGATGATCAGTTTGCACCTGCCAGGGTACATTTCTCTCCGGTTCGTCAAACTCAACAACCTTATTACGTGCAAAAGCCAGATTCCCGTTTACCATGAATGTCCAATCTCCGATTCTGTCGGTATATCCTAACACTGCTTCAAACCCTTTATTGTCGACAATGCCGTAATTTTCGTCGGGCAGACTGACGCCTGTGTATCCGGGAACAGAGGCATTTCTTTTTATCAAAATATTATCCCGCCTTTGATAAAAATATTCAAAATCCAACTTGACCTTACTTTTCAGCAACAAAGATTCAAAACCTACGTTATAGACGTTTGCCACTTCCCATGTAATGAAAGGGTTCGGGGTTGTACTTTGATAAATGCCGGAATAATACGTCTTGTCGCTACCAAATATCATGCCTGTTCCGAAAGAATAACTTGATAAGTACTGGAAAGCGTTCACCTCATCATTTCCCATTTTTCCCCATGAGGCGCGCAGTTTAAAGTAATCAACGAAAGGAACATTATTTTTCCAGAAATCTTCGCTGGAGACCCTCCATCCGGCAAGAATACCGGGAAAATTTCCCCACCGTCCGCTTTTTTCCGAGAATCGTACCGAACCATCCCTTCGGAAAGAAAACTGGAACAGGTATTTTTCATCATAATTGTAACTAAGTCTTCCGAAATAATTTTCCCGCGCATCGACATTCACGCTTGAACCGATCGCCTGATCGGTTGTACTTCCCGCAAACAGGTAGGGCAATACGTCAGAAGCAAAATACCGGCGAAAAGCGCTGATCCCCTTGCTTAAATAATCGTAATTCTCATAGGCTATAAAAGCGCTGATATTGTGTACGTCTTTAATCGTTTTGTCATAATTAATTTTGAAGTTCCTGGTCTTACTTTTGGAATCTCCGTATGAGTCGGTTAGCCGCGGCTCAGAGTAGGTCATTTTAGCTGCGATCAGGTAAGCAGAACCGTCTTCTTTTCCTGTGTTTCCCGCCGCAAGGTATGCCGATTCGTCCAGGATATAGCTGTACCAGGGTTTCTGAAATTTCTTCTGGACGTCAAAAAGCATGTCATATGCAAAATATCCTGAAAAAGTGAGTCCTTTAACCCAGGGTACTTTTATTGTCGCGCCAAGCATGTTCTGGCTGTGGTAACTTTTATCGTCGACATATCCTGCTGCAAGCGTTCCGGTAATACCGGTATCGGTTCCATCAGGGATCGAAGGGGCAATATATCCGTTCGGATAAACGGCAGTATCGGTGGGCCTCCCTTTTAATAAAGACATAAACACGGTCCGGGACGATCTGGTCGGGGACATCCTGCTTTCCTGGATCCCATTTATATCGAGGTTTATATCTATATAGTCATTCACTTTTACGTCGAGGCTTGCCCTGAAATTATACCGGTTGTAGGAAGTTCCTGAATTTTTATAGATACCGTCATCATATTGCTTGCCGAAGGAGGAATAGTATTTGATTTTATTACTTCCCCCTGTTACCGAAATATTGTGATGACGGATGTCAGTATATTTTCTTAAAGCAGCATCGAACCAGTTGGTATTGGGATGCGTCCACGGATATTCTCCCGATTTGTATTTTTCAATATCATCCAACGAAAACTTCATATTGCTCTCTGCATGTCCCCTGTAGGTCTGCATTTCCCTGATCATCTGTGCGTAGGTGGGCGCATCGGCCATTTCCGGTAAAATAGTGGGGGAACTGAATCCCTGGTAAAACTCGTATTTAAAGGAAGGGGCAGCTTCTCCGGTTCCCCGTTTGGTTGTAACAAGAATCACCCCGTTGGCTGCGCGGGCACCATAAATACCCGCCGAAGCATCTTTTAATACGGTTAAACTTTCAATATCGGTCGGATCAATTGAGTTTAAATCGCGTCCCGGGATCCCGTCAACAACGATCAACGGACTTTTGGAACCCAGGGTAGCCTTCCCTCTTATCAGGATTGTCGCTTCATCATGTCCCGGCTCACCGCTGCGTTGCTGGACAATTGCGCCGGGAAGCCTTCCTGCAAGTGCATTGGATACCCTCGACACAGGGGCAGCGGTAAGCTCGGTATTCGTTATCGTGGTCACTGAACCGATCACATTCTTTTTTTTCTCTACGCCATACCCTATCGCCACCACCTCTTCCAAACCAATAGTCACTTCTTCCATGCGGATGTTGATCGTGGTATCGCCACCGACTCCCACTTCCTGGGT
>CAZOYZ010000317.1:4645-6545 GCA_964584045.1 uncultured Prolixibacteraceae bacterium
CTTTCTTCAAATCCATTTTTTTCATACGTTTGAATAGTTAATTAATAATTTTCGTAATTATTATTCAGGGTGGGGAAGTTCGCGGCTTTCCCACTCTTTTTTCATCTTTGTTAGATTAAGATTGTTTTGTCCTCATGGTTTTATCACATAGGCATATTCTTTAGATTGATTTTTTAGTTTTTGAAAATGATCAGTTCACGACTGTCTTTTTTGTACCGGCACGAGACGGACAACGTAAGTTCCATCAATTCCATGACTTCCGTGACCGGCTCAAGCTCAATGGTCGCTGTCACCGGGACACCCTGCAGGGACTGATCCGCAATTGAAATTTCAATATTATACCAACGCTCCAACCGCTTCACCACGGTACTCAGCGGTTCGTCCTTGAATATCAAACGGTTATTAACCCATGACGAATACAGTCCAGGTTCCACATCCTTCAACATGATCGATTGATTAAGGGTATCGATCACAGCCTGCTGTCCCGGGGTCAACATCCTTCCATCGTTGGAAGCGGTCTCCAGCAGAACCTTTCCACGTTCCAGGGTTACTGCGGGCATTTCATGTTCATATGCCATTACATTAAATGCGGTTCCCAGTACATGAACTGTAAACATCGGAGTCTCGACCAGAAACGGCCGCTTGCCTTTTTCAACGTCAAAATAGGCTTCACCGGTTAACCTGACTAACCTGGTTTTGCTATTGAATGATTTTGGAAAACTAACAGATGATCCTGAATTAAGCCAGACTTTTGAACCGTCGGGCAATTCAAATGAAGTTTTTGAAGCCAACGGCGTTGAAATGGTTTGGAGTACCTCCTGTTCCCCGGTATCTTTTTGTAACTGTAAAAAATAGGCTATTGACAGGGGTAGCAATAAGATCGCCGCGATCCGTGTAATGAATGTTACCAGTCTCCGGACCCTGGGCTGCTGCTGATCCTGCCTGTTTATTTCATAATGAATTTTATAAAGCGTATCTGACAGGTCGGGAACAGCATCGCTGGTATTCGTTCCCCAGGTTTCCCTATTCCAATCTTCTTTCATGTTCTCTTCCAGTACCTGCTTATTGCCGGGTTTTATAAACAGATCAAGGAAGGACTGGAACTCTTCTTCCGCACAACGATTGTCCAAATATTTTCGAAAAAAATCTTTCATGCATTTATTACTTTCAAATGGGTAAACGCACAACCTATTAAAAACCCCTGCTCCGTTTTTGAAAAAATGGATTTTTTGGTTTGTCTTTTTTTATGTAAGTTTGAACTAACGTGTTATACGATAGATTATGGGGTATTAAAAACGCCTGCAATGTACAGACAAGGAGATATAATCGCGGTCCGCTAGCCGCTGACCGATAAACCTGCAAAAACCAAACTTAGACCGGCAGTCATTGTTTCAAATAACAAAAGTAATCACTCCTGTTACCGCAGCTAAGAAAGAAACATTTTTGTAGTTTTGTCATATTCTTCGGGGCTAACTAAACTATGGATGAAAGAAAACTCTTAAAACAACTTAAAACCGGGAATAAAAATGCAATTAATGAATTGTATGGACAGTACAGCAGCAGACTGTACCGCTTCGCTATCGGGTACCTGAAATCGGAAGAAGATGCCCGGGATGTGATCCAGGAAGTCTTTATCCGGCTATGGAGCAACCGCGGAAAATTAAAAGAGGAAACCAACCTCGAGGCTTTTCTTTTTGCTGTCGCAAAGAATACGGTCATCTCTGTTTTCAGGAAAAAAATCTCAGAAAAAGAATATCTGGAACAATTACGCTTCCGGGTGGTAAAAAACAGTTCTGATACCGAAAAGCAGGTGGATTATGCTTTACTAAACGAAAAGGTTCAGCAACTGATCCATTCGCTGCCGGAACAGCGACGCCGGATTTACCTTTTAAGCAAGGAG
>CAZOYZ010000318.1:0-6535 GCA_964584045.1 uncultured Prolixibacteraceae bacterium
ACGATTTGCGAATGTACCTGCAAAATAAACAGTGGGAAGAGCTTGGGAAAATGGCACACAAAGCGAAATCGTCTGTAATGACTTTTGGTTTGAATGACCTGGGGTTGCACCTCAAGCAACTTCAGATCAAGACACAGCAACTCTCTGAAATTGACACTTATCCTGCCGACGTGGACAAGTTTGAAGAGGTTATTTCGGTCGCCGAACAGGAATTACTGGAAGATCTGGAAAGACTGCAATAAAAAATGCGGGAAGAAAAGTATGGTGGTCATCAGATTCCCGTCGTTACAGGATTACCCTGTTCAAGGTTTTCTGTAAAGACGGGAATTTATCTTTGATCCGCTTATACTTGTTTAAATTTCAGCTCGTCATCTTCGATGACCACCAGGATCGACTGGTTGGCCGAAATATTTCCGGAAAGGATTTCACGTGAAAGCTCATTGAGGATGTACTTCTGCAGAAGCCTGTTTACCGGGCGTGCTCCGTATTGCGGATCATACCCTACTGCAGCCAGCCAGTTCACAGCCTCATCCGATATATCCAGCTTCAGGTTTTGATTACCCAGACGTTTCACGATCCTGTTAAACTGGATATGAACGATCTGCGCCATGTCGTCCCTCGTTAAGGGAGTAAACATGATTGTTTCGTCAATCCTGTTCAGGAACTCGGGCCGTATCGTTCTACGCAGCAACTCAAAAATAGCCTTCCGGGTTTGCTCAAAGACCTCACCGCGGTTTTTATCATTCATTCTTTCAAAACCCTCCTGGATCAGGTGTGATCCCAGATTAGAAGTCATAATGATAATGGTATTTTTGAAGTTGGCCACGCGGCCCTTGTTATCGGTAAGACGTCCGTCATCCAGTACCTGCAGCAAAATATTGAAGACGTCGGGATGTGCTTTCTCGATTTCATCGAACAATACCACCGAATAAGGTTTGTGTCTGACGGCCTCCGTAAGCTGGCCACCTTCGTCATAGCCGACATATCCCGGCGGGGAACCGATTAAGCGGGTCACTGAAAACTTCTCCTGGTATTCCGACATATCGATCCTTGTGATCATGTTTTCGTCGTCAAATAAATACTCAGCCAGTGCTTTTGCCAGCTCTGTCTTTCCTACGCCTGTTGTTCCAAGGAAGATAAACGATCCGATCGGGCGTTTTTCATCCTGCAGCCCTGCCCTGCTGCGTCTGACTGCATCAGCGACCGCACGGATGGCTTCTTCCTGTCCGACCACGCGCTTATGTAATTCTTCTTCGAGATGCAGCAATTTTTCACGTTCACTCTGCATCATTTTGACTACCGGGATCCCCGTCCAGCGGGCAACTACTTCCGCTATATCTTCCGAGTCAACTTCTTCCTTGATCAGCGAATGTCCTTTTATTTCCTTTAACTCCTTCTGTAACCGTGTAATCTCTTCCTCGGCTTCCTTGATCCGCCCGTAGCGGATCTCTGCTACCCGACCGTAATCACCCGCCCGCTCAGCCTGTTCAGCTTCAAATTTCAGATTTTCGATCTCCGTTTTATTTTGCTGAATACCATTCAGCAATGATTTTTCCATCTCCCATTGCGCACGGAAGCGTGACTGTTCCTCCTTTAAATTGGCGATCTCTTCGCTCAGCGAAGCCAGTTTCACTTCATCTTTTTCCCGCTTGATGGCTTCCCGCTCGATCTCAAGCTGCTTGATCCTGCGTTCAATTTCATCCAGTTCTTCAGGAACAGAATCCATCTCAAGCCGCAGCTTGGCTGCCGCCTCATCCATCAGGTCTATCGCCTTATCGGGCAAAAAACGGTCAGTAATATATCGCTGCGACAATTCTACTGCAGCAATAATCGCGTTATCCTTGATCCTCACGCGGTGATGGTTCTCATAACGCTCCTTCAATCCACGCAGAATAGAAATGGCACTCAGCGCATCAGGTTCGTCGACCGTTACCACCTGGAAACGGCGTTCAAGGGCCTTGTCCTTTTCAAAATACTTCTGATACTCGTTCAGGGTAGTCGCACCAATGGCGCGCAATTCACCACGGGCCAGCGCAGGTTTTAAAATATTGGCCGCATCCATCGCTCCCTCGCTTTTGCCTGCACCCACCAGTGTATGGATTTCATCGATGAACAAAATGACCTCGCCGTTTGCCTGTATCACCTCGTTCACCACCGCCTTCAGCCTTTCCTCAAATTCACCTTTATACTTGGCCCCCGCGATCAGAGCTCCCATGTCCAGCGAAAACAGTTGCTTGGTTTTCAGGTTTTCAGGGACGTCACCCCGCACAATGCGGTGTGCCAATCCTTCAGCAATTGCCGTTTTCCCGGTACCTGGTTCTCCGATTAAAACCGGATTGTTCTTTGTGCGACGGGTCAGTATCTGCAGTACCCTTCTTATCTCTTCATCCCTTCCGATCACGGGATCGAGTTTCCCGCTCCTTGCCCTTTCATTCAGGTTAATCGCAAAGCGATTTAATGAGTTGAAGCGGTCTTCCGCAGTCTGACTGTCAACTTTGGCACCTTTCCGGAGTTCCAGGACTGCTGCCTCCAGGTCTTGCCTGTTTACTCCGTTATCCTTCAGAAATGTCGCGACAGTTCCTCCCGCTTCCAGAAGCGCCATCAGAATGTGTTCGACCGAAACAAACTGATCTCCCATTTTACGGGAAATATCAACCGATTTCTGCAAGGTTTTGTTTGTCTCGGCCGACAAATACTGTTCTCCTCCCGACACCTTCGGATAGGAGTCCACAATACGGTCAAGCGCCTGCTGAAAAACAGAGCTGTTCACTCCAAGTTTCTTCAGTAGAAACCCCGTCACATTTTCGGCAGCATGCAGCAAGCCCTTTAACAAGTGTCCGGTCTCAACCGCCTGCTGTTGGCGGGCCTGCGCGATCTCGAACGCATGCTGTAAAGCCTCCTGCGATTTAATCGTAAAATTATTAAAGTTCATGTTCTGTCTCCTTTCTGTACCCATCCTGTTTTTTCTGCATTTTTAATGGGAACGACTTTATCCCTTCAAAGCAGTGCCCATTTGCCTGTTTGGCGGGCCTTTCGGACAAAATGTCTTTAACAGGCTGATCTTTACGGAAAAAACGTCGCAGCAAAGAAAATATTTCTGCCAGGATAGCATAAAAAAGGATGGCCATTGCCATCCTTTGAAAACTTAATCAAAAACCTATCTCTATGAAAAAAAGTTTACCTGAGGAATTAAAAAGGATGGCCACCACCATCCTTTCTCTAAACTTAACCAAACCTATCTCTATGAAAAATTATACTTAAAACTCCACTGTTTTTTCTTCTTCAAAGGTACTCCTTCAAAGAGTTAAGAACGATCAATCAACGTTAATAATTGTTAATAGTCAGCTAAGCATGATTCCTGAGCACCGCAGAAGAATTAAATTATTCCTGTCAGTTTTGATCCCCATATCCCTAAATCTGTACATAATCGTTGTTGTGCAACTATTTGCACCGATTTTTTTTTCAGGTTCTAAAAACAATCCCTACATTAGCGATGGAATTTTAAAATTATCATTTTATAACTATCCAAAAAAAAGTTTTTATGGCAAAGTACGTTTATACCTTTGGCAATGGTAAAGCTGAAGGAAAAGCAGATATGAAAAACCTCCTTGGCGGCAAAGGTGCAAATCTGGCGGAGATGAATCTGATCGGGGTTCCTGTCCCTCCTGGTTTTACGATCACCACCGAAGCCTGTACCATTTACAATCAGCAGGGGAAAACTGCCGTTTCAAATGCGATCAGGGAAGAAGTCGAAAAGGCGGTAACCCTTATCGAAGAACTCACCGGTACGGTTTTTGGCGACAAGGATAATCCTTGTCTTGTTTCAGTCCGTTCAGGTGCGCGTGTTTCCATGCCTGGTATGATGGATACCGTACTTAATCTCGGCTTAAACGATCTGGCGGTGCAGGGCATTGCAAAAAAATCGGGGAACGAGCGTTTTGCATGGGACTCCTACCGCCGGTTTGTTCAGATGTACGGCGATGTTGTGTTGGGGATGAAACCCGAAAGCAAAGAGGATATTGATCCTTTTGAAGCGATCATGGAAAAACTCAAGGAAGAACGGGGTATTGAACTCGACACCCAGTTTACCACGGAAGATCTGAAGCTGCTTGTAATCCGTTTTAAGGAAGCCGTTTTAAGAACAACGGGGAAAAGTTTTCCTGATGATCCCTGGGAGCAATTATGGGGTGCCGTGTATGCGGTATTCGACAGCTGGATGAACGAACGTGCCATTTACTACCGCAAATTAAATAACTTCCCCGCTGAATGGGGAACTGCCGTGAATGTTCAGTCTATGGTTTTCGGGAATATGGGGAATACTTCGGCAACAGGAGTCGCTTTTACGCGCGACGCTGCGACCGGAGAAGATCTGTTTAACGGGGAATACCTGATCAATGCACAGGGAGAGGATGTCGTGGCGGGAATAAGGACCCCTCAGCAGATCACCCTGAAGGGAAGCCGCCGCTGGGCAGTGCTGACAGGTGTTTCGGAAGAGGAAAGAAAGGCCGGTTATCCGTCGCTAGAGGAAACCATGCCTTCCCTGTTCGAAGAACTGATGGGTGTGCAGGAAAAGCTGGAAGCTCATTACAAGGATATGCAGGATCTGGAATTTACCATCCAGGAAGGCAAACTATGGCTTTTACAAACCAGGAACGGGAAACGCACCGGAGCAGCGATGGTAAAAATTGCCGTCGATATGCTGGAACAGGGAATCATTGACGAGAAAACCGCTTTGCTCCGCATTGAACCCAACAAACTGGATGAGTTGCTCCATCCCGTGTTCGATCCGCTGGCGATGAAAAATGCGACGATACTGGCTAAGGGTCTCCCGGCTTCGCCCGGCGCAGCTACCGGACAGATCATCTTCTTTGCCGATGAAGCTGCCAAATATGAAAATTCCATTCTTGTGCGGATCGAGACCTCACCCGAAGATCTGGAAGGAATGAATATCGCACGTGGTATCCTTACCGCCCGGGGAGGAATGACCTCGCACGCTGCCGTGGTGGCAAGGGGAATGGGTAAGTGCTGTGTGTCCGGGGCAGGAGCCGTAAAAATCGACTATAAGGCACGGACCATGGACGCAGGCGGAAAAATGTTCAGGGAAGGTGACTGGATTTCCCTGAACGGATCAACCGGAGAAGTGTATGAAGGCAGGGTCCAGACAAAAACGCCCGATATGGGAGGCGATTTTGGAAAAGTCATGACGCTGGCCGACAAATATACCCGCATGTCAGTACGTACCAATGCCGATACCCCGAACGATGCCAGAGTAGCCCGGGAATTTGGAGCAAAAGGAATTGGACTTTGCCGCACTGAGCATATGTTTTTTGAAGGAGAACGGATCAAGGCGATGCGCGAAATGATCCTTTCTTCCACGAAGAATGACAGGGAAAAAGCCTTGGCAAAATTATTACCTTACCAGAGGAGCGACTTTGAAGGAATCTTTGAAGCGATGGAAGGCTACGGGGTCACTGTTCGCCTGCTCGACCCGCCTTTGCATGAATTTGTGCCTCACCAGCAGGCCACGCAAAAGGAACTGGCCCGTGAAATGGGCATTTCGCTCGAAATGGTCAAGATTAAGATCGCCGAACTCGAAGAATTCAATCCCATGCTGGGACACCGCGGATGCCGTCTGGGGATCAGCTATCCTGAAATCACAGCCATGCAGGCGCGCGCCATTATCGAAGCAGCCATGAATCTGAAGGCCAAAGGCATAGATGCCCGTCCTGAAATCATGGTACCCCTGGTGGGAACATTTGCCGAGCTGAAAAACCAGGCCGATGTGATCAGGTCTACTGCCGAACAGGTCTTCAGGGAAAGAGGTCAACGGATCGATTTTCTGCTGGGAACCATGATCGAGATCCCGCGTGCGGCTTTAACGGCCGATCACATCGCTACCGAAGCCGATTTCTTCTCGTTCGGGACGAACGACCTGACGCAAATGACACTGGGATATTCCCGCGATGACGCAGGAAAATTCCTTCCGGACTACCTGAATAACGGCATCTTAAAGCAAGATCCCTTCCAGGTCCTCGACAGAAACGGCGTGGGCCAGCTTGTAAAAATGGGTGTCGAAAAAGGACGGTCCGCCAAACCCAATTTAAAGGTTGGCATCTGCGGAGAACATGGCGGAGAACCCAGCTCGGTCGAATTTTTTGACAGTGTGGGCCTCGACTACGTCAGTTGTTCTCCTTACCGTGTGCCGATCGCCCGCGTGGCAGCCGCACAAGCCAACATAAGAAACAACAAGGCATAAACATGCCGTTCTCCGGAGACGGACAACAGACATGGATCGTCATCATGAGGGAAGCAGAGTCATCATCCTGCTTCCCTCAATGACGGTTTATCCTGGTGACGGATCCGCGTCTTTCATTGCTTTTTCAGCGTGGCCTGCAGCCCGATTGTTATGCAACGGGGGTAACTTTTTCCCCCGCCCTTTTACCGGCCGATATTTATGCGTAAATTGGCACGCGCTAATTCACCGTGAATCTATGTTTAAGACTGTTAAAAATACCGGCTTGTATACCGATTATTA
>CAZOYZ010000319.1:0-6522 GCA_964584045.1 uncultured Prolixibacteraceae bacterium
AAATATTCACGCATGGACGCCACGTTGACGCCCATGAACGCGAAGAATGCGCCGAAGTTGATCAGTCTCGCGCACTCTTCGTAACTGAGCAACGCGGCGCCCAAAAGGGCAAGCATCCCAATGAGCAAAACGTTATAGGTAGGTACGGCCGTTCTCTCACCCAGATGGCCAAAGACTTTTTTGGGAATGACGTTGTCCCTTCCCATCCCGTACAGCAGCCGGGCTGCGCCGATTTGGCCGGCCATGCCCGAGCCGATGCTCCCGACCAGGAGAATTATTGAAAGTGAAGCGTCTAAGAGATGGCCTCCCACCCTGTTGGCAACCGTCATGATTGCCGTATCGAGGGCATTATTTCTTGCCACCTCGTCGGTAAGACCGCTGGTAAATGACATCCAGTCAGGCCAGGAAAGCTGGGCCAGGTATACCTGTGCCCCGCTCCAGATCCCGGTAACCAGACAAGTCAGCACCGCAGCGATCATCACGTTTCGCCTGGGATTCTTTACTTCTTCCGAGAGCGTGGTCAGCCCGTCAAACCCGATATAGGTCAGCGCTGCCAAAGCAGTCGCCGAGCCGATCGCGCTCAGAGAGAATGATTCGGGGTTATAAAAAGGCCGCGCAGAAAAAAGTCCGCCAAGACCTTCTTTCAGGAAAATATACCGGATCGCTGCCGCCATAAAATAAAATACAACGACACTCATAATGATCATCAGCAACCAGTTGGCCCGTGAAGCCACTTTGATTCCCCTTAGGTTAATGATCGTGAAAAATCCCGCGAAGAAAAGGATCCAAAAATAGTAAGGAATGACCGGCAACAGATGATTCGCGGCGATGCTGGTGAAAATGACACACAGGATCGGAATAAACATGTAATCCATAAACATCGACCATCCGGCGACGAAGCCTAAGTAGGGATTGATGCCTTTCCCCACATAGGTGTAGGCCGAACCAGCGGCAGGATAACGGTTGGCCATCCTGCCGTAACTGATGGCGGTAAAGATCATGGCCAGCATCGCCACCAGAATGGTGGTCACCGCGTGCCCCTTCGAAATATTGTTGGCATGTCCGAATAACGGCAACGCGGCAACAGGCTGGATCAGGATGATCCCGTAGATAACCAGATCACTTAACGACAAAACACGTTTTAGTTTTACTTCCGGATGATTGGAGGCTGCTGTCATATTTTCCGTTTGTTCGGTTCTATTTCAATTCCACCCAGCCGCGTTGCTGCGCCGATTGCTCAACGGCTTCCAACACTTCCTGGCATTTCAGACCATCTTCAAAACTGGGATTGAAGGGGGTATCGTCAACGATGGAACGGACAAATTCGGCCACTTCGATCACAAACGAATCGGCATACCCGATCCCGTGCCCCTGAGGCCACCAACCGCCTTTATAGGGATGAACATCGTGCGTCACATTGATTTTACGGAACCCTGCCTCCTTGGGAGACTGGGAATTATCATAGAAAAGCAGGTAGTTCTGATCCTCAAAATTCCAGAAAATGGTACCCTTCTCGCCATTAACCTCGATCGTGTTGTAATTCTTCCGTCCGGTAGCCAGCCGCGTGGATTCAAAGCATCCGACCGCGCCGCCTTCAAAGTTGACCAGAAACTGGGCCACATCATCGACAGTGACTGTACCTTTCGGTCCGGAAGGATCCTCATTGCTGAGGGGACGTTCTTTGATGAGCGTCTGCAGATTGCCGGCTACCTCTTTAAATTCCAGTCCGGTGACAAAACGGGTGGCATCAACGGAATGGGCACTTAAGTCGCCTAAAGGCCCTGATCCGGCGATTTTTTTATCAAAGCGCCACACCATGGCGAAGTTGGGATCAGTGATCCAGTCCTGCGCGTAACGGACAAACACATGGTAGATCCGTCCGATCCGTCCTTCCTGAACCAGTTGGCGGGCCAGTGCCAGGGAAGGTGTAAACCGGTAAGAATATCCGCAACAATGCTTTACTCCTGCCTTGCTGACGGCATCAAGCATTTCTTTGGCTTCGGCCAGATTATTTGCCAAGGGCTTTTCGCACAGGATATGCTTGCCGTTTTTGGCAGCCTCGACGGCAATCTCGCGGTGCAGGGAGTTGGGAGCCGCGATACTGATCAAATCAATGTCATCGCGCGTCACGACTTTACGCCAGTCGGTCTCGACTTCTTCCCATCCGTATCTGGCTGCGAACTCCTGCAGATTTTCAATACGATCCTTCGCGCATAAACATTTTAACGTGATTTTCGCAGGGACATTGGCCCACATGGCTGCATTCCGGTATGCATTGGAATGAGCGATCCCCATGAACTGGTGTCCGATCAGGGCCACTCTGATTTCTTTCTTTGACATTGCTTTTGGTTTAGTCATTAATATTTTAGAAAAATACTCACTTTCCCCGGTTCTTTTTATGATCTGTCAAACATTTTCCTTCATGATACCGGAAAATTTTTGAATAAAACCGGGAAATGCCCATCCCCCGGTTTTAGATATACCTAAATCAAACCAATTGCTTCCGCAACTCAGATGACGGAAGCCGGGCACTTCTGCTGATTTGGCAGGAATGCTGATTTCCGACATGCAATATTAAGTTTCTGTACATGCCCGGTCAATGCCAGAAAACGCAAAAGGGATGTCTAAACAGGCAAATATTGCTCGTCCAAAAGTAAAAAGACAGCCACCCGGTGATCACCGGGTGGCTGTCTTTTGAGCGAGAGACGGGATTCGAACCCGCGACCCCAACCTTGGCAAGGTTGTGCTCTACCAACTGAGCTACTCTCGCAAAATTTCAAAATTCGCTCTCGTCAGGATTTGCTTAACGACCCCAAATATAGAAATATTTCCTTCATCCTGTCAAATGAATTCCTGAATTTTCTGTCTCCCTGTGTGAATTTTATGAGTATTCCTGAATTGAACGATTAATTTTGCGGAAAGTGCGGATCCGGAAAGAACTGGCAAATATACATGAAGAAGCTCTCCCATGCTGAAGTTTAACGTGAAAGATATTGACCTGCCGATCGTCCCGGTTCTGGATGAGATCAGGAGGCAGCTGTCCGAAAAAAATACCCTGATCATCCAGGCCCCGCCGGGGACGGGGAAAAGTACAGTTGTCCCTTTGGCCCTGACGGGTTGGGCGGATCAGCAAAAGATCGTCATGCTGGAACCGCGGCGTTTAGCGGCGCAGACCATTGCCCGGCGTATGGCTTCCCTGCTGGGCGAAGAAGTTGGGGAAACCGTTGGCTACCGCATCCGTTTTGACACCCGGGTGGGCAAAAAAACGCGTATTGAGGTGGTCACCGAAGGGATTCTGACCCGAATATTGCAAAACGACAATTCGTTAAGTGAATACTCAACCGTCATATTCGATGAATTTCATGAGCGCAGCATCCACGCTGATCTGACCCTGGCGTTATGCCTTGACGTGCAGCAGATCTTAAGACCCGACCTGCGTATCGTGATCATGTCGGCCACCCTGGATTTACCGGGACTTTCGGAACTGCTGCACGCACCGGTCATCAGCAGCAGCGGCAGACAGTTCCCCGTTGAGGTGATCTATAACGGGGAAAACGATATCCGGTTATTACCTGAGCTGACGGGACGGACCATCGTAAAGGCTGTCCGCGAAAAGCAAGGCGATATCCTCGTTTTTTTGCCTGGTGAAAGCGAGATCCGCAAATGCGAAGATCTGCTCAAACAGAATCAGGGTGATTTTGAGCTTCATGTATTATACGGTATGCTGCCATTCAGACAGCAGCAATCTGCAATTCTTCCTGATCCGAAAGGCAGAAGAAAAGTGATCCTGGCTACCTCTATTGCTGAAACCAGTCTTACCATCGAAGGCGTTCATGTCGTTGTGGACAGCGGGTATACCCGGGTACCCCGTTTCGATCCCCGCAGCGGCCTGTCCAGGCTGGATACCGTACCGGTCTCAAAAGATTCGGCCGATCAGCGGGCAGGTCGCGCCGGCCGGCTTGGTCCGGGAACCTGCTACCGGATGTGGACACCGGCTACGCACGACCAACTGCCGGATCACCGCCTTCCCGAAATCGCAGAAGCTGATCTGGCCGGTTTGGTATTGGAACTCGCAAAATGGGGCATAACGAATCCCTGTCAACTCAGTTGGCTTACTCCGCCTCCCAAAGGGGCATACCTCCAGGCGTCGGACCTGCTCCACCAGCTTGAAGCTCTGGAAGACGGAAAGATTACCGGTTTAGGCAAAGCCATGCACCGGTTACCCTGTCATCCCCGCATCGCACATATGCTTCTAAAAGCCGGAGAGAACGGCAATTTACCTTTGGCCACTGATGTGGCTGCCATTCTGGAGGAACGTGATCCCCTCGGAAGGGAGGCAGGCATTGATATTAACCTTCGCATCACAGCCCTGCGGCAGCAACGAAGCAGGAAAAAGATGGAAAGAAAGATAAAAAACATCGCGCAGGCTGCGGCTGCCTACCGGACGATGACCGGATGCCACGAAAGCAATGATCCGGTCGATCCCTACGAAACCGGCCTTCTGCTGGTATATGCCTATCCCGAACGCATTGCCAGTGCACGTCCGGGGAACAATGCGCAGTTCCAGCTTTCAAACGGCAGTCTGGCCATGGCAGGCCGCGGGGACGATCTGGCCCGCGAATCCTGGCTGGCAGTTGCCCACCTTCACGCCCGGGAGGGTATGGGTGCCATTTTCCTGGCATCTCCGCTCAACCCGAAGGACCTGGCTCCTCTGGTCAAACAACGGGAGGTGATCGCGTGGGACAGCCGTAAAGGAGAACTGATCGCGGTAAGTGAACTCCGTCTTGGCACCATCGTATTGCAAACAAAACCCATGAACGACCCCTCTCCAGCATTGATGCAAAAAGCGCTTTGTGAAGCGATCCGGAAAGAAGGAGAACAGCTTCTCAGTTTTAACGATCAGATCAGTCAATGGCAAAACCGGGTGCTGAGCCTGCGTAAATGGAGGCCCGAAGAAGGGTGGCCTGATGTTGCAACCGAAAATCTGCTCCGGGATAACGATCAATGGCTGAGCCCGTGGCTGCAAAATATCCGGAAGACGGAAGACCTGAAAAAAATCGACCTGCTCAGCGTCCTTCCTTATCAGTTGCTGAGCCCGGAAAAGCAAAACCAGCTTGACCGGCTGGCGCCGGAAAAAATCAAGGTGCCAAGCGGCTCGTTTATCCGGCTAAACTATCAGATGAACGGGAATCCACCGGTTTTGGCGGTCCGGCTGCAGGAAGTCTTCGGACTGACCGATACGCCAACGGTGAATGACGGACAGGTGAAGGTTTTAATGCACCTGTTGTCACCCGGATTCAGACCTGTACAGGTTACTTCCGACCTGCGCAGTTTCTGGTACCACACTTATTTTGAGGTAAAAAAAGAGCTGAAACGCCGCTATCCCAAACATGCCTGGCCCGAAGATCCCCTGACCTCCCCTGCCCTCAGAGGCATCAAACGGAACCCGTGTAAATCGAGCGGGATCAACCACCATACCCGAAATTAACCACTCACTCGTCGATGCGGACGACCTTGAGTTATTGTCTGCCGGTTAATTCTTCCACGTCGAAAATCTCATTTCTGTTCCAGTTCAGCCAATAGTTGACGGCATTCCGCCGGACCAGGTGCCAGTATCCTTCATCTTCCAAACCGAACCTGACGATTCCGTCCCTGATGTCGTCGTTCAGTTTCTTCAGGTATTCCTGTTTCAATGTAAGCCTGACGGAACGGCCCTGAAACGTGAAGATCGCTGCCGGTTGGGTGATGCTGTCGTTTGCCAGACCGATCATGCCCATGCCCAGCGTGGCGCCGGTGCTGACCTGTATGCCGTCGTTCATGCAACTGTACGGAGGTTTCGTACCCGCAAATGAAAGTACCCTAAGCTGGTCGTGATCCGCGTCAAACAGCTCACGCGCCTTAATCCCCATCTTGGCTCCCACAATAGAAAAAACACCCAAATGCCCGTGAAACTCATCAGTCATTACATTGGCTTTCCACTCTTCGGGACCATATCTGGCAATCGCCGAATCCATGATCTGACGGACATCATAGGTGAATAGCTCCCGGTTCTTCGGGAATTCCCTAAAAACCACGCCTTCCCCTGAAACATACTCTCCCCTCACCATATCGTTGATCACCTCCTTCACCGCCGCGATATTGAAATCCCGGGTATACCGGATATGCGGTCTGCCCTTTTCGGTGTTCATCTCAAAAAGTTCAGGATTTGTAAGATAGATGGAAACGAGATCATCACATAAGCTGAAATGGCGTTTTGCCAGCCTGTCATAAACTTCCGGCTGTGAGAAAACATGATGAAAAACGCGCGACAGCGTACCGGTCGTCTGTTCGCATAAGGAATAAAACGACGTATCTGTTGTTGCTTCTTCCTTTTGGAAATTGGAAATCATGTCGATCCTGATGCCCGCCCGGAGGATTAGATCGGCGGCGGGTTTATCGCATTCATAATTAAATCCCTCCAACGGATCAAAAGATTCGTTGTACCAAATAATCCGCTCTATTTTTGAAGCGATCGATGCATTT
>CAZOYZ010000320.1:0-6473 GCA_964584045.1 uncultured Prolixibacteraceae bacterium
GAAAAGCTGACACCGGATAACCTGAAAGAAGGATATCCGCACGAAAAATCCCTTATATTAAAAAAATGCTCCATTCTTTTTAGACACAAGTATCAAGTATCAAGACACAAGATAAATGATATTCAGATGCTCAGATATTCAGACAGTCCCGGAACCTGGAATCTGGTTTCTCCTCTCTGCTCCATGCGCTATGCTCTATGCCTCTTTCCGTTCATCATCAAGATAAACACCATGCCTCCCACGATTCCGGTGATCACACCGATGGGTAACTCATTGGGAGCTATAATGGTACGCGCCACCACGTCCGATAACACGATAAACGAACCTCCCAGCAAAAATGAACTGACCAGCAGAATCCGGTAGTCAGTCCCTAAAAACAAACGCAACAGATGAGGGACGATCAAACCCACAAAGGCAATCACCCCGGCGACCGACACGCTTACCCCGGCCAGTAAAGAAGCCAGGATAAACAAGACCCGCACAGCCACATTGGTGTTGATCCCAAGGTGGTAGGCCTTTTCTTCACCCAGACGCAACGCGTTGAGAGGCCGGACAAAGAAATAGGAAATGAACAGGACGACCAGGGACACGGCCAGCGCGATCCGGATCAGTCCGGTATCGGGTTCATCGAGCGAGCCCATTGTCCAGAAAATGATGCTGTGCAGGCTGTCAGGGCTACTGACCGACATCAGGAACATCATGGCAGATGACGCGATGAAGCTGATCATCACCCCGATCAGCAACATCGTATTCACGTTCACCTTTCCCCTCCCTGAACCGAGGATATAAACCAGGAAGACCATGAGAAAAGCCCCTGTGAAGCCGGAGACCGGCAACATCAGTACTCCCGGCGTCACATGAAGTCCCAGTACGATGGTCAGGGCTACTCCCAGAGAAGCTCCGCCCGAGATCCCAAGGGTAAACGGTTCGACCAACGGGTTCCGGTAAATGCCCTGTAGGATCACTCCTGCCAAGCTTAATGCCCCGCCCACCGCCACTCCCAACAGGATTCGCGGCATGCGCACCTGGCTCACCAGCATATACTCAAGCGACTGCTCATCGCCTGCCAGGAACACGAGTTTCAGTGCTTTCAGCAAGCTGATCTTCATTTCTCCTGAGGTCAGTGAGATCAGCATGGAGATCAAAAGGAGCGCCGTCAGCCCCAACACCACCATCAGCCACTTGAAATATTTTCCGGATAAATGTGTCAAAACTGTTAAACTGTTAAATTGTTAAACGAAAACCGTCTCCTTTCTCCTTACTTCCCATAGATCAGCCCGATCATCTCATCAAGCGCCTCCACAAAAAGCTCGGGAGTGGGACTGCATGTTTTTTCATCATCGACCATAAAAACCTGATGGTTTTTCACAGCTTTCAGGTTTTTGTAGGTCTCCCACTTCTCTTTTTCTTCCCTGCTCACTGACCCCATCAAAAGCACCATGATCACGTCCGGATCACGTACAAGCACCGTTTCGCGGGTGATGCTCCCGATTTTCAGGTCGGATGCTATATTGATGCATCCCGCAAAGTCGATAAAGTCCTGCATGAAAGTATTGGGAACTGCCGTGAAAAGGGGGTTGGCGCCTATCTGAAAAAATATCTTTGGCTTTTGACCTCCGCGTGGCACTTTCGATTTAACCATTTCCAGTTTCATCCTGGCGGTTGCTGTCCGTTGTTCAGCAAGGTCCTCTTTCCCGATCTTCTTACCTAACACGCGGATATTTCTGCAAATTTCATCGAATGAGCGCGGGTACGGGAAGTTCATTACTTCGATCCCCAGTTTTTCAAAGGTGCGGATTGTTTCAGGATTCGTTAACGATGTCGTGATCACCAGGTCGGGTTTCAGCATGACTGCCTTTTCCATATTCACCTGTACGGCTGTAGCCACCACTTCTGCGTCATCAGGATGCCGGAGGATGCAAAAGCTGGTACAGCCTGCCAGCAGGTCTCCTGCATCCAGCCAATACAGGCTTTTTGTGGCAGAAGGAGCCAGTGAAATAATCCGCCGGGGATATTGGGCCCGGGTCTCGAATATCAGCAAGACCAGGAATAAACCGGCAATGATAAACTTTCTAATCATTTTTTTTGGCATTCGCCTCAGAGGAAACAAGATTGGAAGGTATTTCCCACTCCAACGATCTTTTTCCCCGAAGATCAGGTTAAACTAATAACACGGTTCCGGCAGGTCTTCTGGCTCACCCAACTCCGGGCCTTCCCATAAGGCCGGAGCCTCACAGTGGCGCATATTCCGAAGAATTTTGCGGGTTTACAGCAGCGGGGACTGCTCCGGCTTTTCACCGGATTCCCATATTAAGGCATTATCCGAAAAAGATAATCAGCCACCGAAACGTTGCAAAATTAGAAAATTAATTTTCAAAAACGGTATCGCCCCCATCGTTAAAAAAATCGATTATCTTTGCTGGCCTTAAACAGAATTGGTTACCAGACAAAAACATATTAAGATGACCTCGTATAAAAGAACCCTCATTACCTCTGCCCTGCCTTATGCCAACGGACCGGTTCACATCGGCCACCTGGCAGGTGTTTATGTACCGGCCGACATTTACGCCCGTTATCTTCGTTTAAAAAATGAAGACGTCCTCTTTATCGGCGGATCAGACGAGCATGGGGTTCCCATTACCCTGAAGGCAAAAAATGAAGGTGTTTCACCTCAGGATGTTGTTGACAAGTATCACACGATGATCAAGGAGTCCTTTCAGCGCTTCGGGATCTCTTTTGACGTGTATTCCCGCACCAGTTCAAAGATACACCATGAAACAGCATCCGGATTTTTCCGGAAGTTATATGACGACGGCAAATTCATAGAAAAAACCAGTGAGCAGTATTACGATGAGGAAAACAAGCAGTTCCTGGCCGACCGGTATATTGTCGGCACCTGTCCGAAATGTGGTTTTGAAAACGCTTATGGCGATCAGTGCGAACGCTGTGGTACTTCGCTGAGTCCGACGGAACTGATCAATCCGAAATCCATGATCAGCGGAAATACACCCGTGCTGAAACCCACCAAACACTGGTACCTCCCGCTCAACGAATACGAGCTCTGGCTGAAAACATGGATCCTGGAAAACCACAAAGAATGGAAATCAAATGTTTACGGACAATGCAAAAGCTGGCTGGACAGCGGCCTGCAGCCCCGCGCCGTAACACGCGACCTGAACTGGGGTGTTCCCGTGCCCATTGAGGGCACAGAAGGGAAAGTCCTGTATGTTTGGTTTGATGCACCTATCGGCTACATTTCAGCCACCAAAGAACTGACGCCTGAGTGGGAAAAATACTGGAAAGACCCGGACTGCCGGATGGTGCACTTCATTGGAAAAGACAACATCGTTTTTCATTGCATCATTTTCCCCGCTATGCTCAAAGCCGAAGGCAGCTATATCCTACCCGACAACGTCCCGGCCAATGAATTCCTGAACCTGGAAGGAGATAAGATTTCGACGTCCCGGAACTGGGCGGTCTGGTTGCATGAATATCTCGAAGAATTCCCGGGAAAGGAAGATGTATTAAAATATGCGCTTACGGCCAATGCCCCCGAAACGAAAGATAACGACTTTACCTGGAAGGACTTTCAGGCCCGAAATAACAATGAACTGGTCGCCATCCTGGGTAACTTCGTGAACCGTGCCCTGGTGCTGACCCAAAAATATTACAACGGGAAAGTTCCCGCTGCCGGGATTCTGAATGAAGCCGACCAGCAAACGCTGAAAGACATTACCACCATTAAGAATGATGTGGAAAAGAGCCTTGATAATTATCGCTTCCGCGAAGCCTTGAAACTGGCCATGGACCTGGCCCGCCTCGGGAACAAATACCTGGCTGATGAGGAACCCTGGAAAGTCGTGAAAACGGATCCGGAACGGGTCAGAACGATCATGAATATCTCCCTGCAGATCACGGCTAACCTGACGATCATGCTGGAGCCGTTCCTGCCTTTCAGCATGGAAAAGCTAAGAGGTTTCCTCAACATGGAGAAACTGGAATGGAGTGCGATCGGAGAAACCGCATTATTACCATCCGGGCATCAGATCGGTACGCCGGAACTGCTGTTCGGGAAGATTGAAGACGAGGTGATCGAAGCCCAGATCAAAAAGCTCCACGATACCAAACTGGCAAACGAAGCGGCCGAAATTAAAGCAAAACCGGCAAAAGATAACTGCACGTACGACGAGTTCATGAAAATGGACATCCGTACTGCTACGATCCTGGAGGCTGAGCTGGTACCCAAGACGAAAAAGCTGATGAAGCTGACGATCGATACCGGCTTCGATAAGCGCACCATTGTTTCGGGCATTGCCGAGTACTTCAAGCCGGACGAAATCGTCGGCAAACAGGTGGCGGTACTGGTGAACCTGGAACCGAGAATGCTGAAGGGAATCGAATCGAAGGGCATGATCCTGATGGCCGAAGATGCCGATGGAAGCCTGAAATTCGTCTCACCGGCGGGACTTGTAAAGAACGGATCTGAAATAAAATGAGTCTTGAGTAGCGAGTAGCGAGCTGTGAGTTCAAGACTCGCTACTCATTACTCACGACTCATGACTATAAGACAGTCGTGCCGGCCGCAAGCCGGCACGCTCCTGTAAGCTTGCAGTACCGTCTTTACGGGTCGGCGGCTTACTCCACATATCCCGACCGCCCTTGTACGCAAAGGCGGTCTTTTATGATCAGGTTTTACTGAATCGGGCATACGATAACCAACCGAGAATTAGGTTCTGAAATATTCCGGGTTCCGGTTAAACGGAAGATTGACCTGGATGTTCCTGCAGATGTGATACGCAAAAAACATTTTTAAAAATGACATCAGGGTAAAACGGGTTGAGCGTGTCATAACGGGAAAACAATTAATCGGGATGAAACAGAATCATTTTTTGAAAAAATTGCTGACTGCAGCATTTTTATCGTGGATTGTCGTGGCGGCATTGGCACAGGAAAACCAACGAAAAACGAAGGGAGAAGTTCCTCTTCAAATCACTTTTATCACGCCCATGGGAACGAACGGCCTTGCCTCATCAGAAATTTCCAACAAACTTTCCTTCAACATGCTGATAGGGGTTAACGGAGGCTTGTCCGGGGTTGAGTTGGGGGGGTTGATCAACGTGATTACAGGATCCGCAGACGGAGTTCAGCTGGCCGGATTGGGCAATTATGTACACCGGGAAGTATCCGGCGCACAATTTGGCGGATTATTTAATGTAACCCGCGACACGTTTAAAGGTGCCCAGTTTGGAGGCCTGACCAACATCTCGCTTCATGATGCCTCGGGCGTTCAGTTTGCCGGCCTGGCCAATGTTGTTCATACAAACTTCAAAGGTTTTCAGGGCGCCGGTCTGATCAATATAGTCACCGGCGAAACGGACGGAACCCAGATCGGCGGGCTGGTGAATTATTCGGGGAAAAATGCCGCTTCGGGGCAGATCGCGGGACTGGTCAGCATCGCCGGAGGTAAGGCCGAAAAGATCCAGATGTCCGGGCTGGTCAATATCGCGGCCGCGCATGCCCGGGGAGGACAAATTGCAGGAATCGTTAACTACACGCACAGGCTGGACGGCGTACAGATCGGCCTGATCAATATCGCCGACTCCATCGGGAAAGGTGTTGCCATCGGACTCATCAACTATGCCCGTAATGGGTACATGAGTATCGGCGCCTTAACTGACGAAACATTCCGGGGCGGCCTTACATTCAAAATGGGGCTGAAAGAACTTTATTCGATTATCCATATCGGTTATACAGAGGGACCTTACTGGGGAGTCGGGTGCGGCATGGGAACTTTTCTGGTCAAAGGGAACAAAATAGACCTGGCCCTGGAAGGAACGAGTTACCAGATCAACGAAGACGAATGGTGGACCGACGAGACCAATATGCTGGTCCGGCTCAACCTGAACCTGCAGTATCACCTGTCCCCCCGCTTGTCTCTTGTTGCCGGGGCAAGTGATAATCTGGCTGTCTCTCAGCTTAAAGATGCGGAAGGTCGCCTTACCGGCGGCACGTTTATTCCGGGAACGACGTTTTTTGATCATACCGGTAAAAAGACCAGAACAGTCATGTATCCCGGTGTCAGTTTAGGAGTTCTTTACCAGATCAGGTAATTCTTGTCCGGAGACCGTCTCCGGGAGTAACTGATTCACCAAAGCGAAAAGTCCGCTTTGATGCGGACTTTCTGCCTAAATAAACCAACCAAAACTAAACTAAACCTGAATTTACCTGCTTGCTGATACGTCAAGGTTGAAGTTCGATGTTCACCTTCTCTCCCGCCAACTCCCTTTATCTAACCACTCTGTCGCTTTCTTCAGAACATCGAACTTGATATATAAAACAAACGGTTGTGAAAAAAAGTTCATTTACATTAGTCGTTTTTATACGCTCGGCATAGTCTCAAACTCCGTTTGGCCTCTGCCCTCGCTTAAATAAAACGTTCATAACGATGACTATTTTTCTTCACTTCCCCTCCG
>CAZOYZ010000321.1:0-6472 GCA_964584045.1 uncultured Prolixibacteraceae bacterium
AATCACTCGATCCTTCACGGGTTCAATTATTCTCCGGCCGAAGTGCCGTTCCCCGGCTGGGTCCGCTACGGCACTTTTTTCAACGAACGCAATCCGTGGTGGCCTTACTTCAGACAATGGTCAGCCTACAAAGCGAGGCTTTCTGCTATTCTGCAGGAAACCGAAGCCTTTGCCGACATCGCCGTGTTGCACCCGCTTGCCGACATGTGGTCCGTGCACGGACCACAACGCGACCCGTTCCCCAAATTGTTGTATCCGCCCTACCAATACAAAGTTTGGGAAGCGATTCACAAAAACGGCAACAGTTGTGATTATACCAGCGAAAGCATCATTCAAAAAAGTACGGTCGAAAAAGGATACCTGAAATACGGAACCCGGAAATACCACACGCTGCTGTTGCTTGAAGTGGAAACCATGCAGCCTGCTACGGCAAAAGCATTGGCAAATTTCGTCTCCAAAGGCGGCAAACTGATCTTTATCGGCAAAGAACCCCATAAGTCGCCGGGTTTGGTCAATCACAGTGAAAATGACCGGATAGTGGCAAAAACCATGTCCGTGATCAGGAAAACCAGTCCGTCACGTGTATTCACCGTCGAACCCCCGGGCGAAGATATCCTGACATGGTTTGCCGGAGTGCAGAGACAGTGCGGTATCCGTCCGTACATGCAGATCGACAGACCCTCCGTGAATGTCAGCCAGATCCGGCACCGCGCCAAAGGCAGGGATATCTTCTTCATCAGCAATGCCAGTCAGGATGAACGTGTCGTGTTGAATGCTTCGTTTCCCGATACCAGAGGCGTTCCCCAGTTATGGAATCCGGAAACAGGAGAACGTCGTCCGCTCCCGGGCGGCAAAACGATAAAAATAGATTTGCCGCCCGCCACTTCGCAACTGATCGTGTTCGTGGAAGCGGACATCAAGCTGCCGGTGAGCAAGGTTCCGGTCCATCCTGAAAATCAGGCAGCCGTCACGCTTACGGGGTGGAAGTTGCGCGTGGAACACCTTGACGGCACTGTTCAGACCCGCGATATAGACGAGCCGTTCGACCTTTCGAAGGATGAGTCGACCCGTTCTTTCGCAGGACACCTGTACTATGAGAAGAAACTCGGCAACATTACTGGTTATCATTGGCTTGATCTGGGTAAAGTTTACGGAGTATCGGAAGTAATGATCGATGACGAAAATCTTGGCAACAAATGGTACGGAAGGCACTTATATGCCCTGCCGGAAAATACAGGCGGCAAAACCTTACGGATTAAAGTTTCTACCACTGCGGGCAATTTCCTGAAATCGTCACCTGAAAATGAGGTTGGGTACAGATGGACGCGGGGACAGGGTTGGACACCCGTAGGATTGACCGGGCCGGTAAAAATAAGTTGACGGGGAAAAGTACCTCCGCCGCCGCAAGAACAAACATGCCTGTCATCGCTGCCTGGCGTTGCTCAACGTAAAAAAAAGAATGCGCTGATTTTTGGAAATTGGCGGTGAGTTGCTAGCTTTGCCGATCAGCCGTATGTTCGTCCGGAAAAGGGCCGCCAATCCGGTTCGTTGTTTCAGATGAGCATAATCCGACTTTCTGTTAAACCTGTGAAAAATGAGAAGTTTACTGTTTTGTTCTTTCGTCACAATCTGTACGTTATTTCCTTCATGCAACAAGGATGATCATGATTCGTCCCGGATTCAGCTAAGATTTATTTCAGAGGAATACAAGCCTTTCAATTATGAGCTTGATTCCAGGCCCGCCGGCCTGGCACCTGATCTCCTGAAGGAAATTTGCAGTCAGCTGGATATGGAATATCAAATAGAGTTTCTTCCCTGGACGCAGGGATACAGCGAGACTTTGAACAATACAAACACGGTCTTGTTTTCCACCGCTCTGAATTCAACCCGGAAAGACAAATTCAAATGGGCAGGCCCGATCGCGTCGCTCGACTGGAATTTTTATGCCGCATCGCAAAACGCGTTCTCGCTGTACGATCTGGATGACGCCAAAGCGGTAGGCAAAATTGGGGTTATCGAGGACTATGCGATTGAAGAATACCTGGTGCAGGAAGGTTTTACCAACCTTGTTTACTGTACCGATGTGAATGATGCAGTAAACAAGCTTTTAACCGGAGAAGTCGACCTTTACCCTTCCGACCCCTATACGACGGCATCAGCCCTTGAAGCCCTGGGGAAAAATCCATACGCTCTAAGCGACGTTCTTACTATAAAAACAGAATTCCTCTATTTTGCTTTCAATATGAACACCTCCGACGATGTTGTTGCCGGTTTTCAAGAGGCCATCAATACCACCAAGAAAAACGGGAAACTTAAGGAACTGACCCAAGCTTACCTGAATACTTCCAGCTATCCTGATATCATGCAGTTTTACACGGAACCCTACCCGCCCCTGACATTCAGGGACCAGGATGGTGAGATCAGGGGGTATGGAACTGACATTGCCAAGGAGATCATGAAACGCAATCAGGTCTGTTATGACATCCATCTGTCATCCTGGCGGAACGGATACCAGTTGGCGCTGAACAACCCGGACTTCTGCCTGTTCACGATGGACCGTACCGAAATACGGGAAAACCTTTTTCAATGGGTGGGACCGATCGGCACCAATACCACCTGGTTCTATACCAGGTCGGGGTCGGGTGTATCTGTTGAATCGCTTTCAGACGCCAAAAATCTGCAGGCGATTGGTACCGTAAGCTCTTGGTTTTCTACACAGCACCTTCAGGAGCTGGGCTTTACGAACCTGGTTTATGACGGCGATCCGAACGTGCTCGCGGAAAAAATGATGAAAGGGGAACTCGATGCTTTTGTCTGCACGGATATCACTTTCCCGGATATTCTTGGGGAATTAGGGTATTCCTACAGCGACGTGACTCCTGCTTTTTCGCTGATGTCGTCCGATTTTTACATTGCCTTTTCAAATACAACATCACCTGGCACGGTACAGAAATGGCAATCTGCGTTTAACACACTGAAAAACGACGGGACTCTTGAAGCAATCCGTCAGAATTGGTTTCCGGCAGCCGAGTAAGACGGTGCTAAAACTGCCCTGACGATTTAAAATCTTAAAAGTCAATATTATAAAAGAGAGAGGGCATTTTCCTGATCGAGAATACCCTCTCTCTTTTTACAACAACTTAAACCGCAGTCCGAGATAAGTGATCCGTCCAAAGACCGGTCCCCAAATCAGCGAGCTGTCAAAATAAGGTCCGAAAGGCTGATCGCTGGCTAAAACCGGATTTGATTGCACATAATCGGTCAGGTTTTCCATGCCCAAATAAATTTCAAACCGTTCCTTCCACGTTTTGCTCACCTGGGCATTCATCAGGAAAAAATCGGGCGAATAATCCGGTAAGCGATAGGACTCCGGATTGGAGGCCGTTGACGGGATCCGCTTTTTTCCTTGCCAGTTGACGGTGTAATCGAACTTCCACTGGCTCCTGCTTTCATAAGCCAGGTTTAGGAAAGCCCGCTGACTGGCCAGCAAGGGTTTTTTCAACAACTGATCCTGATACGTCATTTTTACATCGTACCAACGGTAAGCCAGGCGCGCGTCCAGCCGCTTCACCACTTCATAGTCGAGCTGCGCCTGGAAACTGTTGGAATAGGAATCTCCGTCCAGACTATAAAAGACGGCCTTCTGCGGACTCTGTTCCAGGTCCAGTATGATCTGCCGGGAGAAGTCAGTCCGGTAAAAATCAAAGCTGATGGCTCCTTCGCGATAATCCAGCCGGAACTTCTGAGTCAGGTTGATCCCGGCGTTCCAGGCAATTTCAGGACCGAATCCATAAGGATCGCCATTGTCCCTGCCTTGAAAAACAAGCCGCCGGGAGCTGGCCAAAATACCGCTGTTTTCCGCCAGAATACTGGCCGTCCGTTGCCCTCTGCCCGCCGATAAGCGGATTACCGTGTGTTCGGCCAATGCGTAACGAAGATGCAGGCGCGGGGTCACAAACGTGCCATACCGGTTATGATCGTCTGCCCGCAGTCCTGCCACCAGGGTGAACCGGTCTGATGGCCGATAGGTGTATTCCAGATAAAGTCCCGGCACGGACTCTTCTCTCCGGAATGTGGTATCGTTCAGGTATTCCCGGAACCGATCGTACTGATATGATGCGCCGATCCGGTACTCATGATGACCATGTCCGATCGTACCGAGGTAAGCAAGATTGCTGTAAAACGATTGTTGCCGGGCATCATAGACATTCAGGCCAAAGTAACTGTCCTGGCTCTGGGTACTCCCTCCCAACTGGAGTCCGACCGACCGGCCGGGATTGTTTTTGAACACTTTCCCGATCTTGCCCCAGCCTTCCAGCCGTTGCACCTCCATATTCATTCCCCATGCCGTTGTCGTCAGCGCGTCTTCCGGCCGAAAATCGACTTCTCCCCCCTGGTTATCCAGGGTTGTTCCTTTGACGCCAAACTGAAATTCCACGCCATCGTCACCAAAAAACTGCCACCGGTTTAAAAGCGTATAGGTATTCCCAACGGGCATATCCATAAACCCGTCATGGTTTTGGTCCAGTTTACGGGAGTTGTCTTTCGCATGCAACAACAACGCCGTTGACCATTTCCTGTTTTTAAAACGATGGGCCAGGTTGAGGTTGGCCTCAAGGCGGCTTTCCGTATTCGCGAACAGGTTTAAATAAAGCCGTTCGGTCTCTTCCGGCTTTCGCAGTTCGACGTTGATTTGTCCGGCAACGGCGTCGAAGCCATTGATCACGGATCCCGTACCTTTGTTGAGTTGGATGCTTTCGATCCAGGGTCCCGGGATAAAAGACAAGCCATATACCGACGCCAATCCGCGCATGTCGGGAATGCCCTCGCGGGTCATTTGCACGTACGGTCCGGCGAGTCCCAACATCTGGATCTGACGTGTGCCGGTGATCGCATCGGTGAAAGACACATCGATGCTGGCGTTGGTCTCGAAACTCTCGCTCAGGTTGCAGCAAGCCGCCTTCAGCAGTTCTTTCTCGCCGACATGCTCCACCTTGATGGCATCGAGCATGGAAATCACCGTCGACTTTTGCCGCTGTACAACCTCAACTTCCCCTAACTCGGCCGATGCATCCAGAAGAACCAGCAACTCATCCCCCGGCTTCGCACTGATCGTGTCATTCCGATACCCCACATAGCTAAAAACCAATTTGTTGGTCTTTCGCACAGGTTCAATGACAAAATGTCCGTGCTCATCGGAACTGGTTCCAAGGGTAGTCCCCTCCCAATACACATTGGCACCAACAAGCGGTTCTTCTCCCCCATTTTCGTTCTTCTCCCCCACTTTTCCATGTATTGCCCGGGAAGCAGGTTGTCCCCACCCCGGCCAGGGAAGGATCAGCAGCAGAAGAACCATCCATTTCTTCTGTATCATACCGGTCAGAATTTAGTGAATATGATGGCCTTCACGGTATTTACAGCACTCATGCAACTTATTGTAGGCTTCGGCAGAAGCTTTCACCTTGTCGGTGTCATGTCCGACTTTCGCGATGGCCTGGTGAATCGTTCCTTCATCGGTCTTGTCAGGACGGTAAACTACTTTTATCTTCTGTTCATGCTTATCCCATTCGGCCATTTTTACGCCTTTGATCAAAGCGGCATTTTCGATGCGCTTCTCGCACAAATCGCATGCACCCGATACGCCGAATTCGATCGTTGTCACCTTTTTCTTTTTTTCGTCCGCAAACAGCGAAACCGAAAAAACAATACCAAGAAACAACAGGAAAGTATTTCTGATTATTTTCATTTTTGCTAATTTTTAAGTTAAAAAAAGGATCAGCCGGTTAGCTGTCACACCCGTTTTCACTTAAAAACTAGCCATAATAGATCGGTGAGCAAAAAAGCAGCCACGCGGGCAAATCGCGCGGAAGTCGTTCCGTCGTTGCACGGATAAACGGCCGGTCGGTTGTTGTCTCCCGGCAATCTTTAACGTCGTCAAAGAATAATCCCTCCAACACCAGCGGCTGAACCACCGTCCGGGAACCGGTAACCAGAGTCGGCCCGCTTTTAAACTGAATGAACTGTATGCCGTGAAAACAACGATCGCAACTGTCGCCGCAATCATCCTCGCAACAACGATCATCCGGTTCCCCGTAAACCTGAACGGATTCAATCTCTCCGTGGCAATAGTGGATATGAACTGCCAGCCCGGCGGTAACCGTCAGATAAAAAACAGCGATGAATATGGATACCAGATTCTTCATTCAACAATCAACTCATGGACAACACGATTTTATCTTCCGTGCCCTGCAAAAATAGAAAAAAGTTCCTTCATATCCTTTCCCGCTGTCTTTATTTCGATCAAATGTAGATCATCTTCCTGGTCATTCCCCCATCCACGATGATGTTTTGTCCGGTGATGAACGTGGCCCGATCACTCAGCAGGAAGGAGACGGTATCGGCAATATCTTCAGGCAAGCCGACTTTGCCCACCGGGTGCTGGGAGTGATCTTCTTCCGAAAGACCATTATAG
>CAZOYZ010000322.1:0-6467 GCA_964584045.1 uncultured Prolixibacteraceae bacterium
AGACAAACGGGTTTGAATCATGCCGAACGGGAGCCGCTTGCACGAAGTGAAAGCGGCGGTTAAGTGAGTGCAGAGGACAAACAGAGTTTAGATGATGCAGAACGGGAGCCGCCGGCACTTGTGAAAGGGATGAATCCGCGGCGGAATACAGAGCCATTCAAGGGACTGTATTTGTCTTCCTTTACGGCAGAAAAGCATTGTTTGGGCAAATCGCGGACGATTAAGTATGATGAGAAAGCTATTGAAATTCAAAAATAATTAAACAATGTTCAGAACAACGATCAAATTATTTTCAGTACTCTTATGCCAGTTGATCGCGGGAACATCCGGAGCTCAGGATGCACTCAGTTTTTCGCTGGCGGAAGCGAAGGAATATGCATTGAAGAATTCGTACGTGGTACGGAACAGCGGGCTTGACGTGGATGCGGCAAAGAAAAAAGTATGGGAAACGATCGCCACCGGGTTACCTCAGGTGACGGGAACCGGCGAATACGTCCATAACATCGAGGCCGGAAAAACTCCCTTTCCTGTTGCGATTATACCCAGGGATTACTGGGATGAGCTGGGAATTCCTGAAGATACTCCGGTTGATGATGTTTATCCGCTTTCGTTTGCTCAGAAGTATAATTCCACCTTCGGTTTTAATATTGAGCAGCTCATTTTTGATGGATCTTATATGGTCGGGGTGGGGTCTGCAAAAATTTACCTTCAGCTGGCCACACAGACGAAAGAGAAGACCGACCTGGATATTCTGCACGCTGTGGAACAGGCCTATTATTCCGTACTGCTGGCGGAAGAAAATCTGACCGTGATGAAAGAAAACCTGTCAAACTCCCAAAAGCTGGAAAAGGATTCCCGGTTGATGTATCAAAATGGTTTTGTGGAGGAGCAGGATGTGGATCAAATGCAATTGCTGGTCCAAAAAGCGGAAAATGAGATCCTGAAAACAGAACGCGAAATACGGGTAGCGAGAATGGTGCTAAAATATACCATGGGTGTGGATATGGATCAGGATATTCAGTTGACAAACAAGTTGAATGATTTTGTTCAGCCCCTCACCTCAGAAAAAAAGGGTACGATCGATTTTGATTTTAATTCACACATCGATTACCGGTTACTGGATACGCAGCGTCAGGCCAGTAAGAAGCTGCTGTTACTTGAGAAATCGGCTTACCTTCCAAAAGTTTCTGCATTCTATAACTGGAACAGAACAGCTTACGGAAACAGCGCGAACCTGCTTAAAAGGAGTGTTCCCTGGTTACCCTCGTCAATTGTAGGGGTGAACATTACCGTGCCGATCTTTTCGGCGGGGCAGCGGATAGCCAAGGTAAAGCAGGCAGAGTTAGAATTGGAGAAAGCCGAAAACAATCAGAAACAGGCTGTTCAACTTATTCAAAAGGACTATCTTACCGCGGTAGCTGATCTGCAAAGTTCGGTCGACCAGCTTAAGAATGACGAGGACAACAAGATGCTGGCCAAGCGGATCTATGAAAAGACGGTAGTTAAGTACAATAATGGGATCACTGGGAGTACCGATCTTTCACAGACCGAAAGTCAGTATATTCAGGCCCAGGCTGCCTGGGTAAGTTCCGTGATGCAGCTTTTGACGTCAAAAATAAATCTTGATAAAGCAACAGGAAAATAACGATAAATTCATTCTTCGCGAGAGCGGGAACCCGGAAAGGATCCCTGACTGCCCGGGATGAAAATGAAAAAATGAAAACAAAAACTTTTTATAAGAATGAAAACATTAAACCAACTTTTTGTAGCATTTCTGGCCCTGGTCTTGGTGTCTTGTTCAGGCGCGCCGGATAACGGGATTGAGGCCAAACGGAAACAGTTAACTGCATACAAACAGGAACTGCACGACTTGCAAACTAAAATATCTCAGTTGGAAGCAGAACTGGATTCAGCCCGAAAGATCGAATATGTCAGTATAAAGACGCTGGACGTGGTGCCGCGGCGTTTTGAACATTTTTTTGAGGTGACCGGCAATGTTGAGGCTGATGAAGAAGTAAACGTCAGCCCGGAAAGTGCAGGAAAGATCATGGATATTCTCGTCAGGGAAGGTCAGCATGTTGAAAAGGGAACCGTGCTGGCGACCCAGAATACAGACATGCTTGACCAGAGCATCGAAGAAGCCCGGATCAGCCTCGATCTGGCCACGACAACTTTCCAAAGGCAAAAAAACCTTTGGGATCAGAAAATTGGTTCAGAATTGCAGTTTTTGCAGGCCAAATCCAATAAAGAGTCGCTGGAACGCCGGCTGGAGAGCTTACAGGCACAAAAGGAAATGACGGTCATCAAGTCCCCTGTTGACGGGGTGGTTGACGTGATCTATCAAAAGAAAGGCGAGATTGGCAGTCCCCAGATTCCTTTCGCGAAGGTTATTAATATCAGGAGGCTGAAGGTATACGGCGATGTGGCGGAAACTTACCTCACCAGGATCAGGAAAGGAGACCAGGTGAATATTCAGTTCCCTGCTGTTGGCAAGAACGTGAAAGCGCCGATCACCCAGATCGGGAATTATATCGATCCGAATAACAGAACTTTCCGGGTACGGATCGACCTGCAAAATCCGGATGGAATGATCAAACCCAATATGGTTGCGGTGCTGGAAATGCGCGATTACGTTTCCGATTCGGCCATTGTCGTTCCCACCCTGATCATCAAACAAGACTTCAAGGGTAGTTATACCTATATTGTTAATGGCACGGATTCAATCAAACGGGCGGAAAAAATTTATGTCCAGACCGGAGTTGTGAATAACAATATGACTGAGATCACCGGAGGGCTGATTCCGGGAATGAAGGTCATCTCAGAAGGCTTTGATCAGGTTGTGGACGGATCGGCCGTTAAAATTTGAATCATAAAATTAACGACTGAAAACAGATCGTCATGGATAAAGCGAACAGTATTGATTCCAAAAATACACACCGGAAATTCGGGCCGACTTATTTAGCCATTAAAAACAAAACGACCGTTTTTATTCTCACGGGTCTGCTGGTTTTTTTCGGATTGTTTTCTTATAACCAGATGCCAAGGGAATTGTTTCCCGAAATTGTGGTTCCCTATATTTTCATTGAAACACTGTATCCGGGAAATTCCCCTGTCGATATCGAGAACCTGATCACCAGGCCTATCGAAAAGGAACTGAAAGGGATGCAGGGCGTTAAAAAGGTCTCGTCGGCTTCCTACCAGGATGCCAGTATTATTATTGTTGAGTTCAACACGGATGTGCCGGTTAAAGTAGCTCTTCAGGACACCAAGGACCGTGTGGACAAAGCGCGGACAGAACTTCCCGAGGACCTTGACAAGGACCCGTTTGTCCAGGATCTGGACTTTTCGGAGTTTCCCATTCTGAATGTCAACCTTTCGGGCGATTTCAGCATGCGTGATCTGAAAAAGTTCGCCGAAGACCTTCAGGATGAGTTTGAAGGATTGAATGAGGTTTCGGAAGCAAAAATAAGGGGGATTGACGAACGGGAGATCCAGATCAATGTGGATCCTTATAAACTCGAAGCCAGCGGAATGACATTCGAGGACATTGCCACGGCCATCCGGATGGAAAATCTCACCATTGGAGCCGGTGAGTTTACGGCCGACAAAATCCGGCGCGTGATCCGGACTGAGGGCGACTATACCAATATGGAACAGATCCGCAATACGATCATCAAGATCAATAACGGGAAACCGGTTTATATCCGCGATGTGGCAGACGTGGTTGACGGCTATAAGGAAAGATCGACGATATCCAGGCTGAACGACAGACCTGTTGTGACCCTTTCTCTGACCAAGAAGAGCGGGGAAAATATCCTTTCTGCAACAGACAAGATCAGACAGGTGATCGATGAGCAGCAAAAGAGCGGGTATTTGCCTTCCAACCTGGATGTTACGATCACGGATGACTATTCTTATTATATCCGTGATCAGATTGCCAATCTGGAGAACAGTATTATTATGGGTATGATCCTGGTGGTCTTTATCCTGTTCCTGTTCCTTGGGTTCCGGAATGCCTTGTTCTCAGGATTATCGATTCCTATGTCGATGTTCCTGTCGTTTGTGATCATTCAGCAGTTGGGGATCTCGCTCAACAACATGGTATTATTTGGTTTGATCCTTGCCCTCGGTATGCTGGTCGACAATTCGATCGTTGTCGTGGAGAATGTTTACAGGCTGTATTCGCAGGGACATTCATTGATGCAGTCGACCAAACGGGGAGTAAGTGAAATAGCCATACCCATCATCGCTTCCACGCTGACCACATTAGCTGCATTTTTCCCGTTGCTGATGTGGAAAGGAATTATGGGCGAGTTTATGAAGATTCTGCCGCAAACGCTGATTATTGTTTTAGCCTCTTCACTCTTTGTTGCGCTCGTACTGACTCCTCCGTTCATCGCCAATTTTATGAAAATTGACGATATCAACCGGAAAGCCAATGTGAAAAAAGGATTGAAGAACGGGGGGATACTGGTTTTGGTCTCTGCGCCTTTTTATATGATCGGTGTATACTGGCTGGCGAACCTGTTGGTGGTCACGGCATTGATTATTGTATTGAACATCGTGGCATTCAGGCCTGTAGCACGGTGGTTCCAAACCCGGGCTCTTGTTTGGTTCGAAGGACTCTATGAGAAACAATTACGCGCAGCGCTAACCGGCAGAATGCCGTTTGTCTACTTTGGAGGAACAGTCCTGCTGCTGATCTTTTCGCTGGTCTTTTACGGAATCGTATCGCCCAAGGTGATCTTTTTTCCCGAAACAGACCCTCAGACGGTTTATGTGACCACCGAACTTCCTTTAGGGACGGCGATCGAACGGACTGACGACGTGACCCGCGAGGTGGAAGAGATCGTCGAAAAGACATTGAACCCCTACCAGCATATTATCAAATCGGTGACCACAAATGTGGGGAACGGAAAGGCAGAGATGTTTGAACAGGCAACCAGTCCGAACAAATCGCTGATCTCAATCTCCTTTGAAGAATATAAGCTGCGGGACGGGATCAGTACGTCGGAGATCATGGTTGAACTGGCCGACAACCTGGATAGCGTTATCGGAGCCAGAATATTCGTTGAAAAAGAAGATGAAGGGCCTCCGGTGGGAGCACCGATCAATATTGAGGTTTCGGGAGATGAATTTGACCAGTTGCTGATGATCTCGAACGATGTGATCAGCAGGATCAACGACGACCGGATTCCCGGCATTGAAGGCCTTGAACTGGATATCGACGTAAATCAACCGGAGATGCTGGTAAAAATCGACAGGGAGAAGGCCCGTCTTTATGAACTTTCAACTTCCGAAGTAGCCATGGCCATGCGGAATGCCCTATATGGTTATGATGTAGGTGACTACAAGGAAGGTGAAGATGAGTACGATATCTTTATCCGTTTGGGAGAACAGTACCGCAACGATGTATCCACCCTGATGAACCAACGCCTGATCATTGATAATCATAAGGTGCCCCTCTCAGCTATTGCAAGTTTCGAATATTCGACGACTTACGACAAAATCAGCCGGATTGACCACAAGCGGGTGATCACGATTTCTTCAAACGTCATCGAAGGTTATAATGCCAATGAGATCAACGCACGGATCAGGCAGGTGTTGTCAGATTACAGTGTACCGCGCGGTTACAACATATCCTATACGGGAGAGCAGGAAGAGCAGGCTGAAAGCAGCAACTTTTTAATGTTCGCTTTACTGGTGGCCCTGGCCCTTATCACCCTGATCCTGGTGACGCAATTCAATTCGTTTATCCGTCCGCTGATCATCATGACAACGGTATTGTTCAGCACCATTGGCGTATTTATAGGACTGGCAGTTTTTCATATGGAATTTGTGATCATTATGACAGGGATCGGGATTATTTCACTGGCCGGGATCGTGGTCAATAACGGGATTGTGCTGGTCGACTATATTGACCTGACAAGGCAGAGGAAACGCGATGAGGTGGGTATTTCACCGAAGGCTTTTCTGCGGACCGAAGATGAAATTGCCTGTCTGGTGCAGGCGGGGAAGACCCGTTTGCGGCCTGTATTGCTGACAGCGATTACCACCGTTTTGGGTTTGGTTCCGTTGGCTGTTGGTTTGAACTTTGATTTCTTCTCTTTGTTCAGCAGGTTTGAACCTGACTTCTATATTGGAGGTGAAATGGTCGCTTTCTGGGGACCCATGTCCTGGACAGTGATTTTCGGATTGACGTTCGCTACATTCCTGACACTGGTCATTTCTCCGGTCATGTATATGTTGACCATCAGGATCAACTACCGGATCAAAAAATGGACTCATATGATCCCCGCCGACAGCATGCGGGAGCAATAATAAAAAAAGAACCGGGACAAAGATTCCGGTTCTTTTTTTATTTTGAAAATAATTGCATAACCATCCGGCCATTTTTTTTTATTCTCCGCGAACTGCAGCGATGCCCGGAAGGACTTTCCCTTCAAGGTATTCGAGCATAGCCCCTC
>CAZOYZ010000323.1:0-1941 GCA_964584045.1 uncultured Prolixibacteraceae bacterium
TTCCCCTGAAACATCTTACTCCGGGGCAGGCGCCGTTTCATATTTATAATTCGCCTCTAAATGAATATGGAGTGATGGGCTTTGAATACGGCTACGCGATGGTACAACCGAACGCGCTCACTGTGTGGGAAGCTCAGTTCGGTGATTTCGACAATGTGGCCCAGGTCATTATTGATCAGTATATTTGTTCTGCAGAAGAAAAATGGGGACTGATGAACAACCTGGTTTTATACCTTCCCCACGGCTATGAAGGGCAGGGACCGGAACATTCCAGCGCACGGATCGAACGGTTCCTGACACTTGCGGCCAACCACAATATGCAGGTGGTGATGCCTACTACGCCGGATAACTTTTTCCATGTATTACGCAGGCATCTGAAGTGGGAAACCCGGCTGCCGCTCATCATCTTTACCCCGAAGAGCCTGCTCCGGCATCCCTTGGTAACCTGTACCCTCGATGAACTTGAAAAAGGCCATTTCCTGGAACTGATCGATGATCATATGGTAAGACCGGGCAAGGTAAAGCAACTGGTGCTGACTTCAGGGCGGCTGTATTATGACCTGATCAAAAAACGGATTGAAGCGGGGGATGAGACCACTGCCATTGTCCGGCTCGAACAACTTTATCCGTTTCCGGCAGACCAGATCAATGCAGTCATCAAAAAATATAAGCAGGCCACGCGTCTCATTTGGGCACAGGATGAACCGGAGAACATGGGTTCATGGACATTTATCCGGCAAATGATGCCGGAAGTACCGTTCGAGGTAGTTTCGCGTCCGCCCAGCGGTAGTCCGGCCGGAGGACTCATGAAACAGCATAACCTGCGGCTGGAAAAAATTTTATCGACGATATTTAATCAAAAAGTTTTAGCCTAATCCTATACACCATGATCGTTGAAATTAAAGTCCCTACGCCGGGAGAATCAATCACTGAAGTTGAGCTGGGTAAATGGCTCGTGGAAGATGGTGAAATGGTAGATAAAGATCAGGAAATAGCGGAAATAGAATCCGATAAAGCAACCCTGACACTCACCGCATCTCAATCCGGAAGGATTAAAATTCAGGTGAATGAGGGGGACACAGTTACAGTAGGGGCGGTTGCCTGCACCATCGATACCGGCGAAGCAGACGGCCAACGCCGGGAAGACCAGAGAAAAGAAGATCAAAAGCAGGAAATTCAGAGAAAGGAAGATCAAAAGCAGGAAGGTCAGAGAGGAGAAGAAAAAAGCCGGGAGGAACAAAGAGAAGAAGATCAAAGACAGGAAGACCAAACGAAAGAGCCTCCCCGAATAAAGATCACAGCCGTCGCTGAAAAAATGATGGAGGACAATGATCTTTCGGTTGATGATATCCTGACCGGGCTGAGACGTATCACTAAAAAAGATGTGGAAGCCGTGCTTCAGTCCCCGAAGAGAACGGAGTACGGATCTGCCGCCCGCCCGGCCTCCTTTTCCAGAGAAGAAAAGCGCCAAAAGATGAGCGTGTTAAGGCGAAAGCTCAGTGAGCGTCTTGTTGCAGTAAAGAACGGGACTGCCATGCTGACTACCTTCAACGAAGTGGATATGAGCCGGATCATGGAGATCAGGAAGCACTATCAGGGTCAGTTTTTGGAAAAATACGGCATAAAACTTGGTTTTATGGCCTTCTTTGCGAAAGCGGTAGCCACTGCCATGGAATTTCACCCGGTGATCAATTCCCTGATCGATGGAGACGAAATCGTGACGCCCGGCTATGTGGACGTGGGAATAGCGGTCCAGTCTCCCAAAGGATTAATGGTACCGGTTGTACGGAATGCGGAGAGCAAGGGCATTCCTGCCATCGAACTGGAAATTAAAGAGCTGGCAGAAAAAGCCCGCACAAAGAAAATATCGGTCGAAGAGCTCACTGGCGGAACATTTACCATTACCAACGGGGGAACTTTCGGATCATTACTTTCCACGCC
>CAZOYZ010000323.1:2041-6460 GCA_964584045.1 uncultured Prolixibacteraceae bacterium
AAAAGGGAAGAGCTGACCGATACTCAGGAATCCGAACAGGATTTTATTATGGTCAAGTCCGACTATAAGTCGGTGAAGATCCAGCTCAATCAAATCCTCTATATTGAGGGACTGAAGGATTATGTGAAGATCTATATTCAGAACGAGGAGAAGCCTGTCATTACCTTGAATTCACTGAAGAAGATGGCCGACAATTTACCCAACACGCATTTCCTTCGTGTTCACAAGTCTTTCATCATTAATACCAATAAGATCAAATCCGTTACAAAGAACCGGATCATTATCCATGATAAGTGGATCCCGGTTGGTGACAACTATAAGAACGACTTCCAGAGTTCGGTCATCAATAAGTTTACCCTATAGCATAGCGCATAGCGCGGAATGAAGACTTCCTTTTTACGCCCTGCTCTATGCCCCATGCCCTATGCCATTAGTTGTATTTCCGGTGCTGGAACCACAGGTCTCTCATCGAGAAACCGATCCGCAGGCGCAGGAAGTTTTCCTGGATCAGGCCCTTGCTGGTCGTGCCGTTCCGTCCTCCCTCGAACGTCACATCGATACGTGAATTTTGATTTTGTACCTGGACCGGCAGCCCGAACCCCAGTGAAACGCATATTTCGTTTTGCTCAACTCCCCTCAGGTTCAGGTATGATTTGGCATATTGAAAGCCGACGCGGTAATTCACCTTCCGGTAAAACTTGGCCAGGTAGTTCCAGGTAGGGGTGAATTCAAGCCCGGTACGCACGTATGGATTATCTTTTAACTTGACACCGCTCAGGTCATAATCGTGACTGGACCATTTCTGAACTCCGGCGTCCAACACATAAACGAGATTCTTTTTATTTTCAAAGGCGAACCCGATGCCGTACTCTTCCGGGATCACGAAAGCCTCTTCCGATTCTTCTTCGCTCTGGAAGACCCGTCCGGACGAATCGAATGTGCTGTCGACACGTTTGGTGACCATCGAAGCCCCGGGATTATAGACGATCCCGAGCGAGAAGTCACCCGGCTTTAAACTGAGCGTATACTGTGCCCCGAATTCAAAATAGAAGTTATGAAAAAAGTTTTTGGTCACGTTGCTGATCGCGTTACTTCCGATGCGGGACAGATCGTGGTACTGCGTTTGCTCCAGCGAGCCAAATAAGTAGGCCGGCTTTATGCCAAACGATAACTTCTTATAAGGCGTAAAAGCGAGGTTCAGATATGCGCGGCTAAGGTTCCCCGTTCCGATAATGTTCAGCGGATACTCGATCAGCTCGCCTTCAACCTGAGCCGTCGTATTTATTTCATAACCTGAATGGCTGAAGGGGTTAAGACCTAATCCTGCTGCCATCCAGTCGTTGACACGCCATCCCAATGCCAGGTAACTCAGGTTGGCATCGTTCATATTGGCAGATTCGCCCTGCGATTTAAATTTTGCACGTTTCCCGTCAATGCCGACCTCGAAATGAACGTTCAAGCTGTCTATCCCCGTATACGATGCAGGATTCAGCGCGTTTAAAAACGGAGATGAGCTTAAGCCGATACCCGCGTTCCCCATGGCCGCGTTTGCCGCATTACTCTGCGAACGCAACTCTCCCAGTCCGTACATGGAATAAGGATTGCTGGTATTATTTTGCCCTTTGACTGAAGCACTGCTCAGTAAAATACATATAAAAACCAGCTTTATGCAGTTTCCAATAAGGGGTCGCCTATTCATATTTCAGGAAATAGAGTTTTAATTTTGGTTTATACAGCGGCGTCCGCTCACCGTTCAGGATCAGCAGATCGGCATTTCTCTGCAAGTCCGCAAAGGGAACGGACACGATCAGTCCGTGGTCCGGGTCATAATAATTTCCTGCCAGTTGTGTCAACAAATGCTGACTGATGTCCGCGATATAGAGTGCCTCCGACAGATCCCGCGGTACTTCTTTAATATTTCCCTCACTCCCTTCCTTTCTAAGGTATGCCTCCACGCTTATAGTTCGCGAGGAAGATGTTATGGTGAGGTTTTCACCCATCCGGTTGATCCTGTCGCTTGCGTAAAACTGGAGGGCTTTCGGGATGAACTTTAAATCATTTTCAAGCGCAGGAAACAAGATCAGTTCCGCCTTGATCATCACCCGGTCTTCAAAAAGAAAGATGTTGTTCAGCGTGGGAAAATCAATGCGGGTCACCATTGCGGAACTTCCCTGAATGTATGTCCTGTTACCGCTGCTTATCGACGGCAATTCTTCCCTCTGATCGTGCAAAACGGAAAAAGGCGTCGCAGAGCGGTCGGCGATGGCCTGGTTAAAATGGGTTTTTTCGGCAGCCAAATGATAGACGTACCTTTTTTCGACCTTCTCCAGTTCAACCAAATGGGTATAAAGATTTAGCTTAATACCTGCCGTATCGCCGGTAAAACCGATGATCGCCTTGCTGTCTTCCGCACTTTTAAGCACAAAACCTTTCAGGTAATCATTGAAGGCGACATCGTCGTTCATCTCACTGGCATTGTCGTAGACCAGGTTCATCAACTCCAACCCGAACTCATCGGGAAGACGAAATTCGATACTGTCTTTGCCGGTCGGAAACGGGATAAAACTGATCTCCCCCAATGGCTCCGCCTCGTGTTCGAAGGAACTGGTGTTATAAAGATATTTCTGATAGGACGGATCTTCAAGAAGCTCCATTTGACGGGTCAGATGGTAAAGACTGAATTTCTGAAGCCGGGTCGTGTCGCCCAGATAATATCCTGAGTAACCCAGCCTGATAGTGAGGGAGTCAAAAACTTCTTTTTCATCCAGCGAAGAAACCGTTTCGCTCCTGTCAAAATTAAAATAGGCGCACATCTCCAGGGGCCCGGTAATACTCGTTTCGTATCTTCCTGCAAGAATCTGATCTGCATCGGAAGTAGGTATCGAATCCAGTAATATGGTCGAAAGCTTGACTGTAAAGGTGTCGGAGATCACAATACTGGATTTGGTTTCAACCAAATCTTCCCCCAGCTGAAAATTTCCGACATCGCTGCTGCATGAAAACCACACACCGCTGATAACGAATAACAGGGAACAAACTTTATTCATATATTTATTCAATATCATTCACAGATTGATCCATTCATCGCTGCAAAGCAAGCCGATTGCAGATAGCCGGAAAAGAAATATAGACTTATGTAGAAAAAAATTAGTTAAAATCCGTATATATATCTATGAATACCGTTTTTTATTGGTTTGTCGTCTAAGATTTGTTAAAATACCTAAATAATGTTAACAACTGTGTGTTTTTCGTCTTAAATCTTTTGGCTTATATGGATATTTAATATTTTTCTATATAGAATTAATCATTTCGTCTATCATTTTTTTTTAGATATCGGGAAGCCTGTAAGTTTGCTGCGAAACTGATTAAAATTAAGCAATGATTCAAAGAAACTTACCTGTACATGATTGGTCCCTCAGGACTCTTAAACTGGGAATAGCACTTTCAGTTTTTTTATCATTCTATTCCTGTAACAGCAGCGACGAAGAAGATTTGATCGGAAATTGGGTCGAACTTGGTGATTTTTCGGGAGTTAAACGATCAGATGCGGTGTCGGTCAGTATGGATAACAAAGCATATGTTGCCACCGGTTATGACGGGGAAGACCGGTTAATGGACATTTGGGAATACGATGCTTCGAAAGATTCCTGGTTAAGGCTGGACGAAGAAGAGGCCGTTGTGAAGCCCATTGCAAGAAATGATGCGGTCGGATTTGGGGCGAACGGCAAAATTTACATCACTACCGGTTATGACGGAACGAACGAACTGAAAGATCTTTGGGAGTTCAATCCGGCGACGAAAGCCTGGACCCAAAAAACAGATTTTCCGGGTGGCGTAAGGAGGGGAGCCATTGCTTTTTCCATTAATGACAAAGGATATGTGGGTACGGGATTAAGCAACAAAAATTACATGAAAGATTTTTGGGAATACGATCCTGCGACCGATGTATGGACAAAGAAGGCGGATGTAAGCGGCTCCAAAAGGCGTGATGCGGTGGCATTCGTGATCGACGGGAAAGGATATGTGGCAACAGGGACAGACAACGGGTTGAATATTGACGACTTTGCATATTATGATCCTTCCGCTGACACATGGACTCCTTTGAGAGACATCTCTGACGCGACTGATGAAACTTTTGACGATGACTACAACATTGTCAGAGACAGGGCGGTGGCGTTTGCAGTCGGAGGGAAAGGTTATATTGCCACCGGCGGAAGGAACACCGTGGGCAATACGGTGTGGGAATATAATCCAGGGACGGATTTGTGGATCGAAAAAACCGCACTGGAAGGTGCATCACGCATAGAAGCGGTCGCACTCGTGGTCAACGATATGGCTTTTATCGTCACCGGCAGGACCGGCACTACGTATTTAGACGATGTGTGGCGGTTTGAACCAAATGCCGAATATGACGAGAAC
>CAZOYZ010000324.1:0-6441 GCA_964584045.1 uncultured Prolixibacteraceae bacterium
ATGACAATCAACTGTCGCTTTTTTAATTTTCTTTCTTTTTCCGTATTTTAGTGCAAATCATTAAAAACAAAAAGCTATGAAGTTTGGACAGGTAAGTGAACAGGAAAAGATCGATTTTACATTGCCGGAAGATCATCCGCGTACGGCGGAAATACTGAAAGACGCACCGGATAAAAAGCTAGAAGTGTACGTGGGATGCGCCAAGTGGAACAAAACGGACCTGAAGAACTTTTATCCCCGGGGCACCAAAGATGAACTGGCCTATTACGCCACGCAATTTAACTCCATTGAGCTGAACGCCACATTCTATAACATGTACGATGCCGGACAGATCATCGCATGGAAAGAAAAGACACCCGCCCATTTTAAGTTTTTTCCCAAGGTGAACCAGTTGATCAGTCATCTGAAGCGGTTGAACAACACCGATCCTGTTGTTGAAGAATACTGCGATATCATCAGCAATTTTGAAGAAAAGCTCGGAATGGTCTTTCTCCAGTTGCACAATAATTTTGGCTATAAAAACTTTGACAAGCTGGCCCATTTTATTGGGATTTTTCCCAAAGCTATTCCTTTGGCTGTGGAAATGCGGCATACCGAATGGTTCACCAACGAAAAGATCTCCAATGAATTATTTACTTTCTTTGAAAAGCATGATACGACCAATGTGATCGTCGATACAGCAGGCCGTCGTGACATGCTGCATATGCGGCTGACAACGCCTGTGGCTTTTATCCGCTATGTGGGGTCCAATGAGCCGCAAAGCGACCGCGATCGTCTGCTCGACTGGATTGAACGCTTAAAGAAATGGGTCGACCTGGGATTACGGGATATTTACTTCTTCGTTCATCAAAACATTGAAAAAGAATCGCCGTTGTTGGCTGCTTACTTTATTGAAAGACTAAACAAAACGTTCAACCTGGATCTGCAAATCCCGGCGACATTGGGGCAGTCCGGTGAATTATTTTCTTAGAAGGAAATAAAGAGGAAGACAGAAAGAAGAAAGGTTAGAAACAAGGATCATTAAACGATCCGGAACAATAACAGTCTAATTATCCGGAACCCACTTCGTGAGTTCCGGGATATATCCGCTTAACCAACCCTGCCGTGTATGCGATTAAGAATATTCGGTATGTTTTTACTCTGTTCTCCTGTCATGGCATACGGACAAGTTTCCTTATCGGACAGCATAGCCATGCTTTTCTCCCGTCAATTACAGCTGTTCCCTCAGGAAAAGATCTGTCTTCATACCGACAAATCCTATTACGTTGCCGGGGAAAAGATCTGGTTTCGCGCTCACCTGACCGACGCCGCGCTACACCAGCCTGCGGCGGTTAGCCGATATGTATATGTGGAACTGACCGATCCGCTCGACTCCACCCTGATACGGGTCAAAATCCGTCCTGAAGAGGGATCTTATCACGGCTACATGGCCATTCCTGAAGATATACCGGAAGGCAGTTATGAACTGCGTGCTTATACCAATTTCATGCGGAGTATCGGCGAAGATTATTTTTATACAAAAAGTATTGCGATTGGTCATCCGCAATCCCGGTCAGTTTTCACAAGTACGGACTTTGAGTTTGAATCGGACAGGAGAGTGTCGGCCGGATTTCAGTTTCAGAGCGCAGATCTTACGCCTGTCAAACCTGACCGCATCATAATCAGGGTAAATCATGGCAGTCCCATGTCGTTGAAGGCTGACGACAGCGGAAGGGCGGGCATCACGTTCCGTCTTCCGACCGATTCGAAACACCGGGTGTTGTTGCTGGAATCCGTACAGGAAAAATACCGGTACCGGCAATATATTCCCATCCCTGTTCCTACTGATGACTTTGATATGTCTTTTTATCCCGAAGGGGGAACTTTACTGAAGGGAACGGCAGGCCGGGTAGCCTTCAAAGCGCTGATGGCGAATGGCAGGCCGGCAAACATCAGCGGCACGATCTATGATAATGACGATAATGAAATCTCGGAAATCCAAACCGGTCATCTTGGCATGGGCAGCTTCATGTTACTGAACGAAACAGGGAAAAGCTATCATATGATCGTGAAAAGCGATCATAAGCAAAAACGCTTTGAACTTCCCCCGGCCCGGGACAACGGATATGCCCTGGCCTGCTATCACCGAAGGGACCAATTGCTCGTTGCCGTGCTGAAACCGGCGGGCGTAACACAAGAGGATACGCTCTGCCTGGTTGCCCATACCCGCGGACTGGTCCATTTTGTTGCCAAATGGGAACAGGAACGGGTATTTGCCTCATTCCCCAAAGAACGATTCCCTTCAGGTGTCCTGCAACTGCTTTTGCTGGACAAACAAATGAGGCCGTTAAGCGAACGGTTGGTCTTTATCAATAATAATGACCAGGCAAAGGTCACCTTTCAACCAGAGAAAGATAACTATGACAGGCGCTCCCTTGTCAACAATCAGGTCACCGTCACAGACAAAGACGGCAACCCTTTGACCGGCAGTTTCTCCGTGGCGGTAACCGATGACAGGGAAGTGCAACCCGACACCACCTCGAACATTCTGACCAGCCTTCTGCTCACCTCCGATCTGAAGGGCAAAATCGAGGATCCTGCCTTTTATTTTCGCGAAAGCCCGGGATCGGTCGCGGCCCTGGAACTGCTCATGCTCACTCAGGGATGGCGCAGATACCATGTGCCGGATATCCTTTCCGGGAAATTCGCACGACCGACTACCTTCCTTGAAATAGGACCGGAGCTATCGGGCACGGTAAAAACCCTCCTTGGCGGTAAACCGGCCCCGGATATTCCGGTAACGATCCTGGCGTTAAAAGGGAACTATTTCGAGACGGCGAACACCGACAGCGCAGGGCATTTCTACTTCCAGAACGGTGAATTGCCCGACAGTACCAGTTTTATCGTACAGGCGATACCGGGGAAAGGGCTAAAGCGATTTGAGTTGGTCATCAATACAGACCAATACCCTGCCCGGACGCTGCAACCTCTGCCAATAGACCGGATAGACCGGCAAATAGCAGTAAAATACGGAGACAAAACCGAACAGAAGTACACCTATGAACATGGAATCCGGAATATTTACCTGGACGAAATCACAGTTACAGCCGAGCGTAAACCTGTTCGTAAATCAATCTATTATTCCGAGGCTGACAACAGCATCACAGAAGAAGAGATTGACCAGTCTCACCCGACCGATATCCGCTTGCTGCTCATGCGCCTGCCGGGAGTGATGGTAACGGGCGATAAAATATCGATCCGGGGACAAGGTGATCCGTTGCTGGTTGTAGACGGGTTGCCAATGGATATCAGCGATCTGGATATGATCAGCGTTTATGACGTGGCGCAGGTTGATGTCCTGAAGAATGCGTCCAACACGGCGATTTTTGGGTCACGCGGTGGTAACGGCGTTATTGTGATTTTCACCAAAGAGGGTAAGCCATCCTTTGAGCCAAAACCATTTCATCTTAAAACCATCCTGCCTTTAGGTTATCAGCCACCCGCGGAATTCTATGCTCCCAAATACGAAACCCCTGAAGCTGTAAATCAGCCTAATCCTGACCTCCGCACGACCATTCACTGGGAACCAAACGTGCAGACCGGCAACGACGGAACGGCATCATTCCGTTTTTACACGGCCGATGCCGAGACCAGCTATTCCGTGATCATGGAGGGGGTCACATCCGACGGAAAGATCATTCGCCACGAAGGAAAAGTCATGCGGCAAAGGGAATAAGAAAATCTTTACCACCGGCAGCGCCGTAGCCCTGCCGGAAAAAAGATCAGCAAACCTTTACCACCGGCATTTCGAGCAGGGCGCCCAGCTTTTCGATCTTGGATGAAATATGTCCGATCCCAACTGCACAGTGATGGGCAGGACCATGCTGGTTCCAGTTGTTGACAAAAGCCCTGGCGCCAATTGGAAACTTATAGCGGCTGTTCGTATTCCCGATTTCAAGGATCGGTCCGGGAACAGATTCTCCTTCGGCAACCAAAAGCATGAGCTTGCCGTTTGTCCCCTCCACTACTGAAAGTAACGTGACCGGTCCGTGTTTCACGCTCATCTCGACGGAAAGGCCTTTCCCAACCTTTCCATGGTAGACTTTCAGGGGGCGGACCTTGGTCTTGCCCTGTGCGATCGCAATATGTCCTGGTCCGTCGTGCCCCATCAAGACCACGTCGTCTTTAAAGTCCATGGCATAGTATTCGGTAAATGATCCTCCGGCCCCGAAGCTGTCCATGATCTTCATGGCCTGCACATTCTTTACTTCATATTCACCTGCAACAGGGATGCCGCGTGCTGTCAACAGTGAATTACCCAAAATAATGGAACTGATCGCCTCTTCATTGTCCGGAATGCCCGTTCCCATGTAATAATAGGCCATCGATCCGAGGTGTTTTTCCCGGACCAAACGGTCGAGCGCCACGGAAGTCCGGCCAGCAAGCTTCAGGTCTTCCTGCGAACAGTCGTCCTGAACGTCAAACTCACGATAAAACACTCCGACTCGTTCTGTGATTTGCTCTGCGGTCACTTCCCGGCGGGCAGCAGCCAGTTCATCCACCTCGACAATTTCCATATGCCCCCCGAACGAAGCCATCTGAAGGGTCAGGTCGGTGTAAATATCCAGCATTCCGCCGTAATAATGGCCCATGAGTCCCAACCGGTTATGTTCCATGATGCCGGCTACCCTGGCCGCTTCGATCCATTCCGAAACTTCATCCCAGCACGGCGGATCATCATGGAGCATTCCGGTGATCTGATGAAAGCGGATACCAGCCCGTTTAAAGACATTGGCAATTTCAGGAACCGGGCAGGCAGCGCAATGGGCCAGCCATTCTCCGGTCATCTTCTGACGGTCATTCATCCGGTTGAACTGCATATAATCGATTGAGGCGTCCGGCGATAAATTTAAAATGATCACCGGCACCTTCGCGCGTCGTACAACCGGCAATACCGTGGACGAGAGGGCATAGGTGGTCACATAAAGAAAGATCAGATCCACGTCAGCCTGCCGGAAAGCATGTCCGGCTGCTTCCGCCTTTTCGGTCGTATCGACCAAACCCAGATTGACAATCCCGACACCGGGACGGCCCAGCTTTTCCTCAACCGTTTTTAAATACCCGACCAGGCGCTCTTTTAGTCCTTCAAATTGTTCCCAATACACATTAAGTCCAATTCCAAACAAACCAATTTTAGTCATATTATTAGATTATTAGATTATTAGATTTTCAGATGCTCAGATTACCCGATGTTCCAATCTACGGCCGCTCTGTAAAATTTCAAAACGCAGACTCAACGCCAAGGCGCCAGGACGCTAAGCTGAAGGACAGCTTTTGTTTAGTTTTCACCAACACCTTCCTGGAACACTGCGTGCTCACGTTTAGCATACCGGTTTTGCGACACTGCACTTCAAAAACTTCTGCCATGATCGGTATCTCTTTTTATTTATATTTTGATTTAGTCAGTTGAGACTAAAAATTACATCGAAATCGCAATTTATAAATAATTTATAGTTTTTTTCTTTTGGAAAATGATCAAAAAACTTTAAATTTTGACACCAATTAGTTAAAAGTAATCAGCTATTGGTAAAAACAAGATCATGTCCATGACCAATCACCCGTTTACACAGGAAATCTATTATCCGGCACGCAGCGCTTCCGATGAAAGCTGGGGACTAACCGTAACCACGGCCGGCTACCAGTCGGTTCCTCCCCACAGCCTGTATCCTGCGGGAGAACACCCTCCCCGGTATCATTTCAATGCAAAAAGAGGGCGCATCCTGAATGAATACCAGCTCGTCTACGTCACTAAAGGCAAAGGGGTTATTTCCACGGCATCCATACCCGAAACGCTGCTGAACGAGGGCGCTCTTTTTATGCTTTTCCCGGACGAGTGGCATACTTACAGCCCCGATGCGGAAACCGGCTGGAATACCTTTTGGATCGGGTTTAAAGGTACTGTCATGGATCAAATGATCATGGGAGGCTTTTTTGAAAAAACATCACCGCTTGTTCAGATGGGCTTCAACGAAAAGGTGGTCGGACTTTTTCAGGAGGTCCTGCGATTTGCCGGGGAAGAGCGTCCGGGATGCCAGCAGCTGTTGGCCGGTTATGTGTCGCTGTTGATGGGGCACATCGCCTATCTGAAGCGCAACGAATCGATTACAAACGACCGGATCCATCTGCTGATCGACAAGGCCCGGGCGCTGATGAGAGAAAACTTAATGCAGAACATTTCTCCGGAAGCGATTGCCGGACAACTCAACACAGGCTATTCCTGGTTCCGGCGCTTCTTCAGGAAATACACCGGCATGGCACCCGGACAATACCTCGCTCAGCTCCGCATCCGGCATGCCTGTGAACTACTGGAACAAACCAGCCTGCCGGTACAGGCCATCGCCGAACAATTGCATTTTGAATCGCCCGGCTATTTCTCCGTATATTTTAAACGGCAAACCGGCC
>CAZOYZ010000325.1:0-6431 GCA_964584045.1 uncultured Prolixibacteraceae bacterium
ATGGCTCGTTTCATAGTCACTTTTTTAATCCACTCTGTTTCTGTTATAAATCAACTGATCCCGGAACAGGCAATTCCTTTGATGCATCGTCTAAAACCAGTACCCAGTCCTGACTCGCAGGAGCAGTAAACTGATAATTCCTGGTTTTCTGTTGCTGAGGAATGGTTTGAAAAGGCTTTTTTGCTTTCATCTCTTCCCCGGCCTGGTCACAAATTTTTCCGTTCGCGGGGTTATACCACCAACAAGCCACATTTCCTGAGATCTGTGTTAAATCAACATTGAAAACCTGTCCGGCGGGAATATACAGCAGTGCGAAACTTTTATCCTCTGCCAGTGCAGCCTGGATATGTGTTTCCATCGTGCTGCTGAGAATATCGGGGATCAACCCGGGTGCAGGGATACATTGATGTACAGGTCTGGAAATAAACAGTTTTTTCACCCGGATCATTTGTTTGGCTCCATCACTGTAAATCCCTTCCTCACTGTCCCAGTCATTGTTTTGCCGGTACTTGTCTTCGTAGTTCTCATTCATTCTGAAGAATGGCCAGACATTGTTATTGCCGTACGTGAATCCCATTGCCCCTGCCAGGATTGACCGGTAAGCATTCCTCCTGATGTCGGAAGCACAGCATCGGGGTTCTTCCCATTTTCCGTTTATTCTGAGCTTAATATATTCATACCATGATTCCAGGTCGATCGTGGGTTTTACAGGATACATTTCATAATCTTTCTCCACTATTTGGTAATTTCGTGCAATCTGTCCGATATTATGTCCTGATTGGATTCCATTGAAATCCAGAAAATCAAGCTGATGAAAATATTTGGAAGAAGAGAGTCCCTCATTGATGTGGTAGGTCATCAGTGAAGTGCTGTAATCCGCTTTTCCTCCGTCAAACTTTTTTTCAACTCCGTTAGTCGCATCTGCAATTCCTTCTGCAGTTGCTATTGTGACAATATATTCATCCTGATCAAACTTTTTTGTTTTATAATCCCACGGTTCATAGTCTCCTCCGAGCACCCAGATTATATTCGAATAGTCTTTGTATCTTTTCCCCATAAAATAGCCCCAGTTATAAGCCAGGTCAGGATGATTTATTAAATAGGTACGTTCTTTCTGTGCATACCGGTTTCCCCAGAAGGGAAGAAGGGCAATATAAAGACTGTTTTTTTCTGCCTCTTTCATTACCCAGTCTACATGTTTCCAGTACTCTTCCTGAATTCCTTCGGGTAAAAATGCATGATTTTGATCTTTAAACGGTGTGAAACCTTCCCGGTTAGGGTAATTGATCCCTTCCACAGAGCTGTTTTTTTCTCCGAGTTCATTGTGCGAAATGGCCATGATCACATTAAAACCCTGTTCTTTCCGAACCTGAAAGTATTTTTCAACTTCGGATTTCGTTAACCGGGTGAATAACTCCCAGGCGGTATCTCCCAAATAGAAAAATGGCTTTCCTTCTTGTGTACCATCCTCCTGAACCAGGTAACGATGGTTATTACTGACCTTGAGCTTTGGCAATTGTTGAGCCGATGAGAAGATGGCTATGGAAAACAGGCACAACACCAGTAAACCCTGTTGTATAATGTTTTTTTTCATTTTCCCCGTTGATTTTTTTTCACGATTTCTGAACATGTTATTTTTTTACCCGATTGCCTGTAAAATTGAAGTACAACCCGATATCTTTGGAGTACCGTTTCCTGCGGTTTGAATAAATGTTTTTTTGGCTCATGGGTCCCAGGTTTTCAGGATTCCAGATTTTTGTGCCAACCGGGTTGATCCCGTGCATGAACGAGATATCTCCCGCCGGAAAACGGGGTGCTATCCGTTCCGCATTGGACAGACCTTTGGGCGATGCCGGGGTGAACATACGCAGGAAAATATTTTCTTTGTCCGAAATAATATCAAAGTCCTGCTCTTTCGATTGGATGGTAACCCAGTAAAAACCTTTATGGTAGCCTTTAAATTCAGGGTAGATATATTCACTTTCGCCTGTTACCGTATTGTTATATGCTTTTTCCCATACATCCAGGCTATTGCCTTTCATCCGGTTTTTCCATACGCGGTACGGTCCGTACCCCATCCAGCGCATTCCTTTTACCTGATCTTCCGGATAACTGAAGCTGATACCCATAAAAGTGGTCTGGGAGGGCGGATCGTATTTCGCTTCCAGCCTGAGCCATCCGTCAGGGTAAAATGTCCAGCGCACCATTTTCATGGCCCCTTCATAAACTGCTTCCACAATGTGGTTCCCGTTTTCTTCAAAATGGATCATGTTTTTGAAAGTAGTATTACCTTCGATCAGTACCGGGCCGTTGTTAAAGCTGATTTCGCCTTTCTGATTCCGCACCCCGCTTAACATTCCGGAGATTTTGCTCCATGTGATACAGACATCGCCGGCAGACAGGCTCAAAAGATCGGCTGTCTCGTTCACTTCAATCTGTCCTTCTCCAGGTTCCGGAACAATTTTATGCGCTATTTTTTCAGGCAGGCTGACAGGCCAGCTCCAGGTATAAATCTCCCGTCCGGAAGGATCAGTTGCAGTCATATACAGCACATCACTTTTGGTAAAATCTTTGGGAAGACTAAGACGAAGGATCCCTTTATAACCGGGTTGAATATCGGGAGAAACGATTTCGGATTCATAATCGGTTATTTTGTCTGTTTGACCTGGCAGAGGAAGGCTGACCAGCCGGCAGGTGAAGCGGCAGTCTTTCAGATTGGTGTAATGGTACCTGTTTTCGATCGTAAACTCTCCGTTGAATTCAGGTGTGATGAAACGCTTTTCAAAGAATACCGGCGACCATATTTCCCTGATGGCATAAAAGCTGCCTTCTTTTTGATGGTATGGCCCTACGATCCCGTCGGCAGCATGATTCCCGTCGGTGTCAAGGATTCCTCCTTTGTCGCCGCGAAGAATCGCCTGGTCTGCAAAATCCCACAGAAATCCGCCTGCAGAAATCGGATTGTACCACATCTGGTTCCAGTAGTCTTCCAGTCCGGCCCCATGACCGCCATCATATAACCCATGAAGGAACTCGGTCGGGACAACCACTTTATTCCCATGCTGGTGGACTCCGGTTCCGGTGTCGTAAGCCTGATAATGATCGGAGTCGATCTCCCTGAAAACCTGATACGGATGGATCAATGGCCGCTTTTGGGGGTCAAGTTCATCAAACCAGTGATCCAGTTCGGTATTCCAGCCGTCTTCATTTCCATTGTTCCAGATCACGATGGAAGGGTGGTTAATGTCGCGAAAGATCATTTCCCTGACTAGTTTAGAACCTGGTTCCGTGTCATAGGCTTTTTGCCAGCCTGCAAATTCATCCAGAACAAAAAGTCCCAGCGAATCACAGGCATCCAGAAAATGAACATCGGGCGGATAATTGGAACTGCGCACCGCATTCATGTTCATATCCTTGATCATGTTTACATCATCCTTACTGATTTGCTTATTGGAGGTTCTGCCCGACGTCGGCCAGAATGAGAACCGGTTCACACCTTTGAATTTTACTTTTACCCCGTTGATATAGATCCCGTCGCTTTTCCTGACCTCTACGGTCCGGAAGCCAAAGCGTTCGCTGACCTGATGAATGATTTTGTCATTTTCGGCTAAACGAAGTTCCAGCACATAAAGGTGCGGGCTTTCCGGGTTCCAGGTTCGAATTCCTTTCATTTCGGATGCTAAGCGTACATGGCCGGTTCCCTTTTCCACCTGAACAGAGAATGATTTTCCGACCGGATCACCCTGCAGTGTTTTTACCTGTGCTTCCACACGATTTGCCCTGTTTATGCCGTCCAGGAAAACATTCACATTGATTTTTCCACAGGCCCCGGCGTCCAATGCAATACGGCCGATATTTTCGCGAGGTTTGGCTTCAAGATAAACCGGCCTGAAAATTCCGCCGAAGATCCAGTAATCGCCGTTGCGTTCCGCATTATTGACCGATTCATTTTCAGAGTGTTTGGAAACAGTCACTTCCAGAAGATTCTCCCTGCCGTAATTCAGAAGCCTGGTCACATCGTGCCTGAACTCATAGTACGCACCCTGATGGATGGGGCCAGCCGGTTTCCCGTTCACTTTTACTTCGGTGTCAGTCATCGATCCTTCAAAAACGAGATGGATGCACTTTGATTTCCAGTCGGACGGAACGGAGAAACGAAAACGGTATAATCCTTTTTCTTTTCCCCGTTTTTCATCGGCATCATGTCCGTAGTTGAAGGTGCCGAAACCTTCACACTCCCAGTTGGAGGGGACGGGGATGGTGGTCCATTTTCCGGAGTTTCTTCCGGAAGTACAGAAAAATTCCCAGTCTACCCGGTGATCTGAACCTGTGCCACTCAGGTATTTTTTTTCTGCCTGTTGCGCGGGTGCAGATACGCACGTACACATCGCGATCACACAGAACAGTATCATATCGAATGTCTTTATCTTCATTTTATCCACAGTTAATCGTTAGTCATTCCGCACAACCAGTCCCGGAACCGGCATTTTTTTTGATGTATCATCCAAAATCAGGATCCAGTCCTGACCAGAAGGAGAAGTGAACTGATAGTCACTCGTTTTTTTCCTTTGAGAGATGGTCTTAAAAGGCTTTTTTGTTTTCATTTCCTTTCCGTCCTGGCCGCAGATCGTTCCGTTGGCAGGATGATACCACCGGCAGGCGACATCTCCCGATATCTTTGTCAAATCAGCATTGAAAACCTGCCCGGCAGGAATGTAGACAATGGCATAGCTTTTATCCTCGCTTATCGCGGCCTGGATGTGTGTTGCTTCAATTTCACCCGTTAATGTATTGTTAATTAAGTCAGGAGAAGGGATCGCTTTATAAAAAGGTCTGGCTGTAAACAAATTTTTAAAATGGATCATTTGCAGGGCCGCTTCATCGTAAATTCCTTCACTGCCTTCCCAGTCACCGGTTGGCTGGTATCTTTCTTTGTGGTTCTCATTTTTTCTGTGAAACATCCAGACGTTGTTGTTGCCATAGGTAAAGCCCATCGCCCCGGCAAGGACCGAACGGTATGCGTTTCTCCTGACCTCAAATGCCGTGCATCTTGGCCCGTCCTGCTTCGACAGGATGTTTTCGTACCAGACGGAATTTTCGTACCACGGTTCAAGATCGATCGTCGGCTTTGCCGGTTGTTTCAGATAATCTTTTTGCACCATTTGGTAATTACCTGCATACCCCCATTGATATTGGCCGGATTGCATGCCATTGAAATCGAGGAACTCATCGTCGTGAAAATATTTGGAAGAGGAAGCCCCGGAGCAGATATGGTAGGTCATCAGGGACGTACTGTAATCTGCTTTTCCTTCGTCAAATTTCTTGTCTGCTCCGTTAATGCCGTCGGCAATCCCCTCGGCTGTGGCAATGGTGATCATATATTCATCCGGGTCGAACGTTTCAGGGTCTTTTGATGCAGAATCGGCAGGTTTATACATCCATGCATTTGGTTTCCTGCTTTTTTTGTAATCGATGGGTTCGTAATCCCCTCCAAGTGTCCAGATGATGTTTGTTTTGTTTTTATACCGTTCTCCCAGATAATAACCCCAGTTGTAAGCCATCTCATTTGTCGCAATGACCGGCACTCCTTCTTTTTGTACAAACCGGTTTCCCCAGTAGGGAATAAAAGCGATGTAAAATCCATATTCTTCTGCCTTCTGAATAACCCAGTCTGTATGTTTCCAATAATCTTCTATAATTTTCTCAGGAATAAATAGTTGCCCGTTCTTAAAAGGCAAGAAGCCTTCCCGGTTCGGATAAACAGGGCCGTAAATTTTTGTATCCTGGTCTCTGGTCACGTTATCGGAATAGACCATGATCACATTAAATCCCTGCGCCTTCCGGACCTGAAGATATTTTTCAACTTCCATTTTCGTCAGCCGGGTGAATAATTCCCACCCGGTATCACCTACATAGAAAAATGGCTTTCCTTCGCCGGTACTGTCTTTCTGAACCAGATAACGATGGTTATGGCTCACTTCCAGCCGTGGCAATGGTTGAGCGGATGCCGTGCCGGCTGTCAGCAATAAAACGAATTGCACTATAATCATGTATTTCATATGTTTATCATTTCAATTTAACTGTGTATAATTTGCGTACTAAACTTTATTACTTTTCTAAAGGACGCCGACGTATGGAATTCCCTTCGGGGATTTCCGCTGCGCTCCAATTCGCATATAAACATCAACTCGGGCGGAAGCCGCGGCTTTCATGCTCGTTTCATAGGTTTTCACTTATAAGATGACCCTGCCAAATTGATGTTTGGGAGAGAGGGAAAAATGGAAAATCTGGACAAAAAACCGAAGTTATTTTCCGGCAGATTACCTCAATCAGTCAAGAAAAGACATTCACTCGCGGAGTAACCATCTGTTCAAGAGCTGTTTTCATAATCTTCAGTGACCGGTAAACGGACTTGTAACAGGCGTCTACGC
>CAZOYZ010000326.1:0-6422 GCA_964584045.1 uncultured Prolixibacteraceae bacterium
ATGTGACCAACACCGGAAAAATGAAAGGCAAGGAAACGGCCCAGCTCTATATCAAGGATTGCCTGGCGTCGGTGACAACACCGGTAAGACAACTGAAGGCATTCAAAAAAATATCACTTGAACCGGGAGAAACAAAAAAAGTTGAATTTATATTGAAACAGGAAGACCTTGCCTTATACAACCGGAAGATGGAATATGTGGTGGAGCCAGGTACTTTTGAAATAATGGTTGGAAGTTCATCGTCCGATATCCGTCTGAAGGGCACGTTTGAAATCACGGGAAATGACGTTTCATCCGGGATGGAAGGTGAATGAAAAAAAAGTATTAGTTTCAATGCAGAATAAAAACCATTCCGGAATATGACAGAAACGACATCTTTAAATCATTCGCGGGCCGGAGCAACTGCTGACAGGATGGTCTCCATTGATGCCCTCAGGGGGTTCACTATGGTATTTATCATTGGCGGCGAAAAGTTTTTGAGTAGCTTCTATGACGTATGGCCCGGTTCGTTTACAAAAACCTTAGCCGACAACATGGAACATGCCGGTTGGGAAGGTTTCCGTTTTTTAGACCTGATTTTTCCTCTTTTCCTGTTTCTTGTCGGACTGATCTTACCCACTGTATTTTCCCGCCGCATAGAAAAAGGTGAACACATGTCGCACATCTATCTTCATATTCTAAGGCGTACACTTGTGCTCATCTTTTTAGGCCTGATCAATTATGGCCTGTTGCGTTTTAACTGGGATACCATGCGTTGGTCAAGTGTACTTGGCCGTATCGGGATCTGCTATTTTTTGGCAAGTTTGCTGGTCATTCACACAAACTGGAAAATGCAGACGATCATGGTGTCTGTTATCCTGATCGGTTATTGGGCAGCAGTCCTGTTTATTCCGGTTCCGGGTTATGGGCCCGGTGTATTGACCCCTGAAGGTTGCCTGACAACATGGTTGGATCAAAAGCTCATCCCCGGTAAACTGGGGCTTGGATTATATGACCGGCAAGGTGTCCTTTCTACTTTTACAGCGCTTGCCTCTACATTAATTGGAGTCCTGGCAGGTCACTGGCTGCGCTCCAAAAGAACGGCAAATCAGAAAATTGCCGGATTCGTCATCGCTGGAGTAGCTACTTTGGCTGCAGGCTGGATCTGGGGCCAGTACTTTTTCATCAGCAGGAATGTGTGGACCAGTTCATTTGTCCTGTATTCAGCCGGCTGGTGTTTGCTGTTGTTTGCTTTTTTTTACTGGATCATCGACGTGCAGGGATATAAAAGATGGACTTTCTTTTTTGTTGTCGTCGGGATGAATGCGATCACGATCTGGGTCGGTCAACGGCTCATTGACTTCGAATTCACAGCCAATATGCTTTTCAATGGTTTTTCCAAATATCTCGGGGTAATAGCTCCGATCTTTATGGCATTGTGTATTTTTCTTCTGAAATGGCTGTTCCTGTGGTTTCTTTATAAGAAAAAAATTTTTCTGAAAGCTTAAATGTCCAGCTATATAATGAAGTTTTTCAAAGACAACCTAATAAACAAAAAATGCGCCGTGGGTGAGAGCAAACAGGGGGCTGGACAGTGGTTTTTACAATACAGGAGGAGGAATATTCGACCCGGTACTCCATTATGAAGAAATGTTTGTCAAAAAATAAAATCATAAAAGATGAAACGAACCATAAGAGCCTTGCCGCTCACGCAGGATGATGATTATAATTGGCGAGTTCCATACGGCAACTAAAAAACAAACCTATAATTATATGAAAAACAGACTAACTATATTACTTGTGTTCACAATTGGTTTAGTCCCTGCTTTTATTTTTGCGGACAACACCAGGAACGATCAGGTAAAGCTGGGTGTAGGCAGAATTAATATTACACCCGCCGAACCTACTTTAATGAGCGGGTATGGTTCCCGTAAAACGCCTTTTACAGGAATTCATGATAGTTTATACGCTTCTGCATTTTATTTTGAAAAAGCAAAAGAAAAAAACCTTCTGATAACTGCCGATTTAATTGGCTTCTCTTTCGGTTTTACTGATGAGATCAGAAGTAAAATCTCATCGGCAATTGGAATTCCTTCAAAAAACATTATGCTTGTTGCTACTCATAATCATGGAGGTCCGTCCATTGACGATTACGGAGAGAGGACAGCATACGCCGAAGAACTTCAAAAAAAGCTGATTGATGTTTCTGTAAAAGCCTCGAAAAAAGTAGTCCCCTTCAAAATGGGGATTGAAAAGGCATATTGTAAAATGAATATCAACCGTCGCGCTGAATTTGGCAACGGGGAAATATGGCTTGGTCATAATCCATACGGCCCGTGCGACCATGAACTGGAAGTGATAAAATTTGAAAGCGCCAACAGCAAACTCATGGCAGTATTGATAAACTGGCCTTGTCACGGAACGGTTACCGGCTATACAAATTATCAGATTTCAGGTGACTGGCCCGGGGCTGCAGCACGATTTATCAGGGATTCATTGGGGGAAGAAGCTATTGTTGCCGTTACTGCCGGGGCTTCCGGCGATATCAATCCCGTTTATGGAAAAGACGACAGTTTCAGAAGGGTTGATGCAGTGGGGTACCATGTTTGCAAAGAAGCAATGAAAGTATTTCCTGATATAAAAACTCACCCTGTCAGGTCTGTTCAATCTATGGAAACAATACAATATTTTTCCGGCAAAAAAAGATGCAAAGACCATTTTCCGCAGCAATCTTTCGAATCGGGGCCGGACAAAGAAATCAGGTATTCAGTACTAAAAATAGGAAATCTGGTTTTAGCCGGTATTTCAGGGGAATTAATGACGGGAATAGGTTTGGAGATAAAAAAACAATCCCCCTTAAGGACTATTGTTGTAACCCATTGCAACGGCTCAAGTGGTTATATCTGCACCGATAAATCTTATCCTGAAGCCGGATATGAAATAGAAGTAACCGAATTGATGCCTGGCGTTGAAAAACCTCTTGTAAAAGAGATCATAGGATTAATTCACTCTTTCAGATAGTTGTCTGTGTAAGATTCTCAACTTGTTTTAAATTTTGATATTTCAAAAAGATGAGGAGAAGAACAATATTCGTTTTGCTGATTATGTTTGGGGTTATTACCAAAGAAAAAATGATGGATACAAAAATAAGTTTTTGTGTATTGCTGTTTTTTTTGATTTCAATGAATGGAGTTGCCCAACAGGATAAGGTGTGTCAACTTAAAATTCCTTTTAACGAAGAGACCTTATGGTGGTCAGGTATTATTAGTCATGGGGAATTAATGCCGCTTCAGAATGGGTACCATGCAAATTTGAATGACAATTACGGCAACCAGGCGCAACCCTTGCTGCTTTCCTCCCGGGGACAGGTAATCTGGTCAGAAAAGCCATTTGAAATATCCGTGAAAGATGATACCCTGACCATGCGTTCCGATGATCCTTCACTGGAATATACAAAAGCCGGTGAAACCTTAAGAGAGGGTTTTCTTTATGCCTCGCAAACGTATTTTCCGCCGACAGGTAAACTCCCCGATGAATTACTATTCTCAGAACCTCAGTACAATACCTGGATCGAATTAATGTACGATCAAAACCAAAATGATATTTTGGATTATGCCCGCCAGATTGTTGCCAATGGGTTTCCTCCCGGTGTTTTAATGATTGACGACAACTGGCAGGAAGATTACGGGAAATGGGAATTTCATCCCGGACGTTTTTCCAATCCGAAAGCAATGATTGATTCTCTTCACGAAATGGGATTTAAAGTGATGTTATGGACATGTCCCTTTATTAGCCCCGATTGCGATGTGTTCCGTAAGTTAAGAGATGAAGGTAAACTGCTTAAAGACAAATCCGGTAAGGCTGCGGTAATAAACTGGTGGAACGGATACAGCGCTATTCTGGACTTATCAAAAAAAGATGCTGCCCAATGGTTCAAGGATCAACTTGAAAGTCTGAAAACAAAATGTGGCATTGACGGATTTAAATTTGATGCCGGAGATTTTGAGTTTTATTCGCAGTGTTATTCTGATACGAAAAAAATAATTCCGCAGGAGCATTGCGAGTTATATGCCCGTTTGGGGCTTGATTATCCGTTAAATGAATATCGTGCCATGTGGAAAATGGCCGGACAACCCATTGCCAACCGGTTAAGGGATAAAGAGCATAGTTGGGAAGATTTGCAGAAATTAATTCCGGGTATACTGGCGCAAGGAATAATGGGGTATGGTTTTGCTTGTCCCGATATGATAGGGGGAGGCGAATTCCTTTCATTTCTGCAAACAGAGACCATCGATCAAGATTTGGTTGTGAGGTCGGCACAGTGCCATGCATTGATGCCTATGATGCAATTTTCTGTTGCACCCTGGCGGATTTTGGACCAACGACACTTGGAGGTATGTAAAAAAGCTGTGAAAATCAGAAAGGAATTTACTCCATTGATCCTCAGTCTTGTAAAAGAATCAGCCAATACGGGAGAACCGGTTGCCCGTTCAATGGAATATGTATTTCCACACCAGGGATTTGCAAAAATAGGTGACCAGTTCATGTTGGGGGATAGTATTCTGGTAGCGCCTGTTATTAAAAAAGATGAAAAATTTCGGGATGTTGTTCTTCCCAAAGGGAAATGGATGGATGACTTAGGGATCATTCATAAAGGGAATCAAAAAGCCAGGACAGAAATTTTGCTTGACAGATTGCCCTATTATAAAAGGTTACAGACAGTTTATAAATAGACAGAATTCATGTTTTAATTATTATGAAAGACAATAATGTCACACAATCGAGATTGCTCTCCCTTGATTTTTTCAGGGGGTTTACCATGTTCCTGCTGATGGCGGAATTTACAGAATTATACAACTACTTATGTGCCACCGAATTTGAGGGGACACTCCTTCATGCTATCGGAACGCAGCTCCATCATCATCCATGGAACGGGTTACGTTTCTGGGACCTGATACAACCATTTTTTATGTTTATCGTCGGAGTGGCAATACCTTTATCGTACGCAAACCGCATAAAAAAAGGCGAGTCCCATCATACGATTTTTAAGCACATTGCCCTGCGATCAGGCCTTTTGCTATTATTGGGCTGGTGGTTGTATTGTATTGAGGAAGGCAAAATTGTTTTCGAGATGCACAATGTATTAGCCCAGCTATCCGTCACCATTTTTATTTCTTTTCTGATCATGAGGAAATCCGTTAAGACACAGATTATATTCTCCCTGGGATTATTGGCATTTACTGAATTTATATACCGGATTTTCTGGGTCGATGGGTTTAACCAGTCATACACGGTGGCCCACAATGTTGGTGAGTGGGTTGAACTGCTTCTTACCGGAAAGATGCCTGCCGGACATTGGGCTTCCATTAATGTCATACCTACAACAGCCCATACGATTTGGGGTGTATTGGCAGGAAAATTATTAATGAGTGAAAATACAACCAAAAAGAAATTATCCGTTTTGGTCATTGCAGGAATAACAGGATTGATAATTGGATACGGACTAAACCCGGTTACCCCGGTTATAAAAAGGATAGCTACCTCCTCATTTGTTTTTGCCAGCGGGGGATGGACATTCCTTGCCTTAGCTTTTTCTTTTTGGTTGATTGACATGAAGAAAGCACAGAAAGGAGTAAAGTTTTTTGCAATAGTTGGCATGAACCCACTTTTTATTTATCTGTTTGCAAGTGTCGGCGGTGCCAATCTGGTTGGCAGTATTATCCACCCGTTTACAATTTCAGTTTTAGGTTGGACAGGTGATTCAGGAGTGAACCTGATCACTGCTTTAGCGACCACATTCGGGTTGTGGTTTATTTGTTACTGGATGTATAAACATAAAATATTCATAAAAATATAATTGATTATGAACTCAAATCGGCGAAATTTTATTAAGAACACTTTATTCGGCGCAGGCATTATTTCTTCCGGATTAATTGCGTGCGTACCAATCAATCAGGAAGATAAAAAAGACAAGACCAATATTAATGACCGGACTCAACGCTTCAATATGTGCGGTTATGCAGCACCCAAACTTGATAAGGTAAGGATAGGTTTTATTGGCTTAGGAAGTAGAGGAACCGGAGCGATTGAACGGTATTTGTATATCGCCGGAGTTGAAATTGTTGCCCTGTGCGACGTGTTCGAAGACCGGGTGGAAAAATGCCAGAAAATGCTCGAGAGCCACGGACTGCCAAGGGCAAAGTCATATTCAGGGACAAAAGAAATCTGGAAATCGGTGTGTGAAAGCCCGGACATCGACCTTATCTACACCTGTACCCCCTGGGATATGCACACGCCCATTGCCGTCTATGCCATGCAGTGTGGGAAACATGCTGCAACCGAAGTACCGGTAGCTAAAACACTGGATGAATGCTGGCAATTAGTGGAGACATCGGAAAAGACAAAGAAACATTGCATGATGCTTGAAAATTGCTGTTACGATT
>CAZOYZ010000327.1:0-6419 GCA_964584045.1 uncultured Prolixibacteraceae bacterium
AAATATCCTGCAGAAATATGAATTTCAGGTTCCCTTCACGGGCAACCTTTAAGCGGCACACGAACTCATCGCCGCTTCTCAGGGGAGATTTGTAATCAATCTCAATTCTGATCACAAAAGCATCGATGCCATCCTGATGCATTTGCGAAAAGCTTAAACCTACATGTTCGAGAAATTCGTGACGGGTATGTTCAAGATAATTCTGATACACCGCGTTGTTCACCACACCCTGCAGATCGCACTCATAGTCGCGCACTTTAAAAGGCAGTTCGAAAATATACTCCATTTGCTTCATTCTGTAAGTGGGTCAAAAGTACAAAAAGTTGATTCAAGTGGAAAGATCCCTTATTCCCTGCTTTTGCAGGAATAAACCGGAACTTCATTACGCAATCGCAGGCGGCAACACAACCAGGCCTTTTGGTTATTGACTGCCTGCACCGATGGACCGGTTCCAATTTAAATCGCAGGCCGAAGTAGGTGACGCGTCCCAAAATGGGTCCCCAGACCAGGGAACTGTCAAAATAAGGGCCAAAGGGTTGACCGCCGGCAAGAACCGGATTGTCTTGCATATAGTTGGTCAGGTTTTCCATACCCACATAAAGTTCAAACCGTTCATGCCATGTTTCGCTGATCTGTGCATTCATCAGGAAAAAGTCGGGCGAATAGTCTGCCAACCGGTAAGGTTCCGGGTTTGATGCCGTTGACGGGATGCGCTTTCGCCCCTGCCAGTTCAGCGTATAGTCAACTTTCCAGTGGTCGCGGGTTTCGTACCCGAGGTTCAGAAAAGCCCGGTGACCGTGCATTGATTAATCGATATAAACACTTATCCCGACTTCTGGTTCTGTCGACCGCAAATCTATAAAAAATATACATGCAGGTTACGCATCCTGTGGGCACAGAAAAGACCATCCGGGAATTCAGCATCAGGAAACCTTCCCCTCCGCTCCTGTTTTTCTGAAGTTTTGGTTCTTCATCTAAAATTCATACTTTTGTTTCATCTCGTTAGGGGTGTCTGCTGCGGGCAGGCTGAGATTATACCCTGGAACCTGAAATGTATCATAACAGCGGAGGGAAACGAGGACTGTAGTTGGATTTGTCACAAACAATGATACAGACCGTTTCGCAATTCTGCGGGACGGTTTTTTGTTTTTAAACACATTGGCAATGGATGAAAAATTAGAAACACCATGATAAGCGCAAAATCGATTTCGTCCGATTTATCGGACTTAAGAGCTAACAATCCTTTAGTACACAACATTACCAATTTTGTCGTGATGAATAATACAGCCAACGCCTTGCTGGCTATAGGCGCTTCGCCAGTGATGGCACACGCTGTTGAGGAAGTGGCCGATATGGTCGCCATTGCTTCTGCTTTGGTTATTAATATGGGCACTTTAAACCCGCAGTGGACCGAAGGGATGATTCAGGCCGGGATCGCGGCCACAGCCAAAGGCATCCCGGTTGTTTTTGACCCCGTAGGCGTGGGGGCTACTCCTTATCGCGACCAGGTAGCTTCGCAGATCATTGATAAATGCCGACCCACCCTTATCCGCGGAAATGCTTCGGAAATTATGGCCCTGGTGAAAGAGAACGTGGCAACCAAAGGGGTTGACAGCACAGTTTCTGCCAATACCGCTTTGGATGCGGCCAAAAATCTGGCCCGTGAAGCCGGGACGGTAGTGGTTATCAGCGGTGCCGAGGATTTTATAACCGATGGAGAGCGCGTTATCTCCATAAAAAACGGTTCGCCGATGATGCCCAAAGTGACCGGAATGGGCTGCACGGCAACTGCTGTTTTAGGAGCTTTTGCTGCGATAAATAAAAATGCCTTGCTTGCCGCAGCTCACGGAATGGCGGTAATGAGTATTTGCGGCGAAATCGCTGCAAAAAGATCTGCCGGGCCGGGAAGTTTGCAAATGCACTTTATCGACACATTGTACAACCTTACGGATAAAGATATTGCTGATGTTTTTGCCGGCTAAAAAAGACCCCCATGAGACCATTCGATTTAAGTTTATACCTGGTAACCGATCGTGATTTGTCGCTTGGCCGCCCGCTGGAGTATATTGTGGAAGAAGCTGTAAAAGGCGGTGTTACCATGGTCCAGTTGCGTGAAAAAAATTGCAGCTCGTTTGAATTTTACCAACTGGGACTCCGGCTTAAAGCATTATTGAAACCTCAGCATATTCCGCTTATCATTAACGACAGGCTGGACATTGCACTGGCGGTGGATGCCGATGGTTTGCATATCGGGCAAAGAGATTTGCCGTGGGACGTCGCGCGGCGGCTTTTGGGCAAGGGTAAAATACTCGGGCTGTCGGTCGAAACCATGCAACAGGCAGAGGATTCCAATCATCTGGACATTGACTACATCGGGATTTCCCCGGTTTTTTCCACGCCAACCAAAACCGACACTTTCAGGCCATTCGGATTGGAAGGGTTAAAAGCAGTTAGTGCCGTTACCCGTCATCCGAATGTCGGAATTGGCGGAATTACCCTCGAGAACGCAGGGCAGATTATCGCACATGGGGCAAATGGCATTGCCGTGGTTTCCGCCATTTCCTCGGCCAACAATCCGAGAAAGGCTGCTGAATTATTAAAAAATGCAATTAAAAACGTGTGAAACGAGCATGTTACGCTATAACGCCCGGGTTTAGGATAATAATTTTCAGCAATATGGGAGTTCCATACGACCACTAAAAAACAAATTATTAACGTATATGAAACGAGCATGAGAGCCGCGGCTTCCGCCCGAGCCAATGTTTATATGCGAGTTCCATATGTCGATGTCCTTTGAAAAAGTAACGAAGTTTAGTACGCGAATTATACACAGCTAATTTGAAATGAAAACTTATGAAATGGACTGAGGAAGCCTGGCGCGAGTGTGCGCCTGTTTACACGGAAATTTTGAAGTTACCTTTTTTGAATGAATTGATGAGCGGAAATCTGCCTCAGGAGAAATTCCTCTTCTATTTGTATCAGGATGCGCTTTACCTGAAAGCGTATGGGATTATCTTGGCAGGGATTGCCGGAAAACTGGACCGCAAAGAATGGCGCGAGGATTTCTTCAAATTTTCGTCGGATACGGTTTCGGTAGAACAGGCCTTGCACCAGTATTATCTGAAAGGTATAAATAAAGGAATCGAGCCCACACCAACCTGCGCTCTTTACACCGGGCACATGTACAGCCAGTTGGCCGGTGCTTCTACCGAAGAGGCATTGGCTGCGGTGCTTCCGTGTTTTTGGGTGTATAAAAAAGTCGGCGATCATATTTTGGAGAACCAAACAAAAAATGGAAATCCATACCAACCATGGATTGATACTTACGGAGGTGAAGATTTTGCCTCCGCTGTACAAAAAGCGATGGCCATTTGCGATGAAGCGGCAATAAATACAACGCCGGCACGGCGCGTAGCGATGAACCGGGCGTTCAAACTATCCTTTAAAATGGAGTGGATGTTCTGGCACAGCGCCTGGATCATGGAACAATGGCCGGTATAGCCAAAATCAATCAAGCCGGAAAGTGAAAATCATTTTTTTAAAATAAACAAAAATGAACTACAAACGCGTTTTGAGCATTGCCGGAAGCGATCCGAGCGGAGGTGCCGGTATCCAGGCTGATTTAAAAACGATTTCAGCATGTGGATGTTTTGCCACGACAGTTGTTACCGCCATTGTCGACGAAAACACAGTGGGCGTGTTCGGGGTGCATCCGGTACCTGTTGAATTTGTGAAAGGTCAGATTAAATCGGTGCTGGACGATATTGGCACCGATGCCGTAAAAATAGGCATGCTGCACTCCCCGGAACTGATTAGGGCGGTCAAGGATGCGCTGTCCCCATATGGTATCCTGAATAGTGTTTTGGACCCGGTAATGGTGGCAACATCGGGCGATAAGCTTCTACAGGACGAGGCCATTTCAACCCTAAAAAATGAACTGATCCCCATGATGAGGGTAATTACTCCTAATATACCGGAAGCCGAAATACTTTCCGGAAAGAAAATTTCCCGACAGACAGATTTGCCACTGGTGGTAAGAGATTTGTCGTGTAACGGAACCGTGTCGGTGCTTCTCAAAGCGGGTCATTTGTCAGAAGACGAACTGGTGGATGTTTTCTACAATGCCGAAACAGATGAAATCATTGAACTTCGTTCGCAACGCATTGCTACCCGGAATACGCACGGAACTGGCTGTACTTTTTCGTCGGCAGTTGCTTCTTTTCTGGCAAAGCAACTAACGTTGAATGATGCCATTCGCAGTGCAAAAGACTACATCAACCGGGCAATCATTGAAGGTTCGGCATATGAAATCGGAAGAGGACACGGACCGGTGCATCATTTTTATCAATTCTGGAAATGATGGCAGTTGGCGGAAGCTACCAGAAACAGGCAATAACTCACATTTAAAAATCAAGAGCCTCCGTATAAGCTTTGGATATTGAGCGTTCTCATCGGAATGCTTTCCGTGTCTGTACAGGTGATCATGCCCATGGCTGCCGGGCTTGACCGGAAAAACAGAGGTAGGATAGTCGGGACGATCTTTGCGGGGATACTGATCGGTGTTCTGGCAGCCCGGGTATTCAGCGGAAGCAATGCAGAATAGTTCGGGTGGCGCTACGTTTATCTGATTGGCCGTTGCATATTGCGAAACATTAGTCCAAAATCACTTTTTCTTTAGCGAAAAATGCCTAAATAATCACTTTTATATAAGTGATTATTCTATATTTGCGGAAACGATGATGAAAGATGGATCGGTTAAAACAAATATCAGCAACCCGGGTTCAGCGTGTCCAAACTGATTTTTCGCGTTTTTTAGCGAATGAGATCCAGTGGGAAGACCGGATGATCGGTATTTCCGGTGCCAGGGGTGCCGGGAAAACCACCCTTCTTTTACAATACATGAAAAATAAGCTGTCTGCTGGTACTGAAGCTCTTTATACCAGTCTTGACGATATTTATTTTGCAGAAAATCCATTGGTTCTTTTTGCAGAAGATTTTCACAAAAAGGGAGGTGATTACCTCCTTCTGGACGAGGTTCATAAATATCCTGATTGGTCAAGGGAGTTAAAGAACATTTATGATAATCTACCCGGGTTGAAAATAATTTTTACAAGTTCATCGGCCCTCGATATTTACCGGGGGGCGTATGACCTCAGTCGTCGGGCAATGGTATATAATCTCCCCGGTCTTTCATTTCGTGAGTTTATTGAGCTGAAATATCGATTAAAACTCCCTGTTTATCCGATTGAACAAATTTTGCTTGAACCGAAAGAAATTATTCCGGCTATTGTTGACCAGATCAAACCGCTTCAATATTTCGACGAATATCTTAAACTGGGATACTATCCGTTTTTTATCGAGTCGGAAAACAGTTATCCGGTACGCCTGCTCAACATTCTAAACCTCGTGTTGGAAAGTGATTTGCCAACAATTTTTAATATTGACTATTACGCTGTGATCAAGATAAAAAAGATGCTCTCTGTGTTATCACGGGTTGTGCCATATAAACCAAATATAGAAAACCTGGCAAGGCAAACGAATACCACGCGCGACACCCTTCTTAAGTATCTGTATTATCTTGAGAAGGCAGAAGTTGTTAAATGGCTTTCCAGGGATACCTTTGGCATTAATTACCTAAACAAACCAGATAAACTGTATCTGAATAATACGAACCTGATGTATGCCTTAAACAGCGTAAACCCTGACAAGGGAACTTTACGGGAAACGTTCGTATTAAACCAGCTATTGGTTAAGCACAAAGTGTCATATCCGGAGAAAGGTGATTTTTTGGTTGATGAAAAGTATCTTATAGAAGTTGGCGGACCTTCAAAAAAGTCGAAACAAATATCAGGACTTGAGAATGCATTCCTTGCTGTTGATGATATTGAATTTGCCGAGGGGAAAAAGATCCCCTTATGGTTGTTTGGTTTTTTATATTAGGAACATGAAGGAAGCATTATCGAACCTTTACAGTTAAATCATTGAAGAATAATCTTCGCTCTTTCATTGAAACAGTGAAAGATAATCTAGCTGATACAACCAGGAACTGGCACAAGCAAACTCGTCCGCCTCAAATAATTTGATCACCTCTATTACTTTGTATCGTTTCACACCCGTTAGTTTAGTCCAACGAATGTAGTGAATTTACTATCATTTGCAGAATCATTCATGTGTTTGTTCTCTCACGAATCATGCGCCGTTTCTGATCCGCAAATGAATGACCCCGGAGCAAGCTCCGAGGTATCAAATGAAGTTTGCGTTGCAAACATATTAGTTTCCGACCCAAGGGTCGAGGTATTAAACCACATTATAAATAAGCGAATGCAATGTTCTACTATTCCTTCACTTCTTCTTTCAAGGCGGACTAGGAGCCTGTCGGACTTTGATATGTACAGGATATATATTATCTTAGCTGCATA
>CAZOYZ010000328.1:0-6360 GCA_964584045.1 uncultured Prolixibacteraceae bacterium
GAGCGAATCATAAGGCCCTTTTACCGTGACGGATTTGATATAGTTTCCTTCGATGACGTTACGGGTAGGGTAGCGGGCATATTCCAGTTGCGGATTGTATCTGACCACAAATTCAGGTTCCCCGGAAACATATTTGAAATACCGGATCACGTCGGGTGGCGTATAGTAATTTTCGGACGATTCGGACGACCGGTACCTCGGCATAAAATCAAGTACTTCGAAGGTCCCGTCCAGGCAGGTAAAACGGGTGACTAAAATATTGGTACGGGGAAGATAAAACTGATAGGTTTCCTGCAAATGAGGGGGGAGGATCTCAAAGCTTCCTCCTTTTTCTTCATCCAGTATTTTTGCAAAAACGGAAGAGGAATCAAACTGCGGAAGGCACAACCATTCAATGGCCCCCTTTTCTGAAACCAGTGCAGCACTTTTGCAGTTGCCGATCACGCCGTAATTTAAGTTCTTCATCTGTTTAATTTTAGTATCAAGACACGAGCATCCGTATGGATCAAGATACAGGTATCAAATATCAAATATCAAATCAAGATACAAGTATCGGGATTTGTTCAATGATTTGGACAACTTTTTTGTTTAAACTAACTTTAAGCTGAAGCTGTTATTCTTTTATGATGAGTAAAATATATATTGCATCGAATCGGTTGCCGGTGAGCATCCAGAAGGATGGAGGAGACCTGGCCCTGATCCCTAGCGTGGGGGGATTAGCTACCGGAATGAGTTCGATCTATAAGGAGTATGGCGGCCTTTGGATTGGCTGGTCGGGTATTGCTTCAGATGATTTGACCTGCGAGGAAGTCCGCTCAATCGATGAAAAACTGGTCGCCGAACAATGTGTGGCGATTCACCTGACCCGCGAGGAGATCAACCTCTATTATGAGGGTTTCAGTAACAATGTGATTTGGCCACTGTTTCATTATTTTGCACAATACATTGAATATAATCCCTGTTATTGGGAAGCTTACAGGAAGGTCAATCAAATGTTTGCCGATAAGGCCCTTGAAATTCTGGAGGATGGAGATGCCATTTGGATCCATGATTATCAGTTGTTGCTGATGCCTGAGATGATCAAATGCAAAAAGCCGGCAGTAAACATTGGTTTTTTTCTGCATATCCCTTTCCCGTCCTATGAAGTTTTCCGTACTCTCCCCTGGCGGAAGGAACTGATCAGGGGAATGCTGGGCGCGGATCTGGTCGGCTTTCATACCTATGACTATGAACGACACTTTTTCAGCACGGTGATGCGGTTGTTCGGGTACGATGTTTCTTTCAACCAGATTCATCTGGAAGACCGGATCATCCTGGGAGATGCCTTTCCAATGGGTATCGATTACAAGAAATTTGAAGAGTGCGCTGCAAAAATGGTCAGAAAGACCATGAAGGAAAAATCGGAATTACATCGTGAGCTTGAGAAATATTTTCTTGGTTCTCCGGAGCGAAAGTTAATCCTGTCGATCGACCGCCTCGATTATACCAAGGGAATCCCTAACCGGCTGAGGGCGTTTGAGATCTTTCTGGAGCGATATCCTGAATACCGGAATAAGGTCACGATGATCCTCCTTGTTGTGCCTTCGCGGAGTGAAGTGGAACAGTATAAATTGCTTAAAGGAGAAATCGATGGACTGGTCGGCAGGATTAACGGGAAGCTTGGCGGAGTAAACTACGCCCCTGTATGGTACTTTTACCGGTCGTTGCCCTTTGAGAATCTGGTGGAGCTTTACAGTACATCGGATGTGGCGCTGATCACTCCGGTCAGGGACGGAATGAACCTGGTCGCCAAAGAATATATTGCCTGCCGGATCAATCAGACCGGCGTCATGATCATCAGTGAAATGGCGGGTGTGGCCAAAGAGATGGGCGAAGCCATCGTGATCAATCCCAATAACGAAACGGAAATCGCAGAGGCCATTTACCAGGCGCTCACGATGCCCCTGGAGGAGCAGCAAAAACGCATTCAGGTCATTCAGCAGCGGATTGGCCGTTACGATGTGTTCAAGTGGGCTGCCGAGTTTGTCAAAGCACTACGGAAAATTGAAAATATCCGGCGTCAGTTCCTGGCGAAAAAGATCACCCCGGGAATACAAAGAGAAATTGCAGATGAATTCCGGGCATCTAAAAAAAGAGCATTGTTCCTGGATTATGACGGTACGCTGGTGCCGTTCAATAATGATCCCATGGCTGCAAAACCCGATGAAGAACTTCACCGGTTGCTGGCAAAGCTGGAAGAAGATCAAAGGAATACGGTTATCCTGATCAGCGGAAGGGACAGGGGTACCTTACAGCGATGGTTTAGCGATCACCGCATTAACCTGATCGTGGAACACGGGGTATGGATGAAAGCCTGCGGGAAGGATTGGGAGATGACCGATAACGTCAGTAATGACTGGAAGCCCATGATGCGTCCGATCCTGGAAACCTTTGTCGATCGCACCCCCGGAACGTTTATTGAAGAAAAGAACTATTCCCTGGTATGGCATTACCGTAAAGCGGAACCCGAGCAGGGGCAACAACGTGCCAATGAGATGAAGGAGGAATTAAGGAATATGATTGCCAACCATAACCTGGAAATTATGGAAGGGAACAAAGTCATTGAAATAAAAGCAGGAGGGATCAACAAGGGGAAGGCCGCCATGCGGTTTGTCCGTGAAATGGAATTCGACTGCATCCTGGCTATAGGAGACGACTGGACCGATGAATACATGTTCAGAGAGTTACCTGATTCGGCAATCACCATCAAGGTCGGACTGAGAAATACGGCTGCCAGTTATAAAGTTGAGTCCGTATCATCGGTGCGTGATTTGTTGAAAGCACTGGGAGAAGAATGAAGTTTATTTACCATTCAGCCATTTACCGTTTACATGGATGACCGGCTGTTTAATTAAATGGTCAATGGTCTCATGACTAGCTACTAAAAAATTCTTAGTAACTTGCCGACTGTTAGAACGATCTTCCATGACACCGACAGAACTGACGTTATCTGAACTCAACCTGCTGATCAGGGATACCCTGGAAGAAGCTTTCGCCGGACTGGTCTGGGTGAAGGCGGAGATCAGCGAGTTCACCGTGAACAGGAACGGCCATTGCTACCTGGAACTGGTGGACACTGATCCCGTGACGAATCAGGTCACGGCCAGAGCAAGAGCGACTATCTGGTCCTACACATTCAGAATGATGAAGCCGTATTTTGAGACAACCACGGGACAGGCTTTTTCGAATGGCTTAAAAGTGCTGATCAGTGCCAAAGTTGAATTTCATCCGCTTTACGGCCTTAGCCTGAATATCCGGGATATCGATCCCGCCTACACGATGGGGGACATGGCCCGGAAACGCAGGGAGATCATCCTTCGTCTTCAGCAGGATGGCGTTTTTGATATGAACAGGGAACTGGAGCTGCCGGTCGTTCCCCAGCGTATCGCCGTTATTTCTTCACCGACAGCAGCAGGGCTGCGGGATTTTACAGATCAGCTGTCCCGTAATCCGGCCGGGATACGCTTTTACACCCGCTTGTTCCCCGCCACGATGCAGGGCGCTGAAACAGCCTCATCCATTATCCGGGCTCTTGAGCATATTTATCAGTTTGAAGACGCATTCGACGTGGTCGTGATCATCAGGGGAGGAGGAGCCCAGCTCGATCTGGCCAGTTTTGACCATTATGAACTGGCTTATCACCTCGCCCAGTTCCCGATCCCTGTGATTACCGGTATCGGACACGATAAGGACGAGACCATTGTGGACCTGGTGGCCCATACGAAAATGAAGACACCCACGGCCGTGGCAGAATTCCTGATCGCAGGCGCCGAGGCTTTCGAACAAAAGCTGGGGGAAGCGGAAGTGTATTGTTCCGGACTGCTGAGCGAACGCATGAAAAAGGAAAATGATGCGCTACAGTTGGCGGGTAACCGCTTAAAGCAGGGATTAAAACATCTGATAAAGGAAGAAGAACACGGGTTTAACCTCTCCGTCCTGCGTTTAAAAAATACGATCCCTTCATTCCTGCAACGCCATGAGACCCTGTTTCTGCGGCACAGGTACCGTCTGCAGCTGAAGGGATCCGGAATGATCAGGGATCAGTTTCATCTTTGCAGGGGGAAAGCGGGCGATCTGCAGGTTTTGAGCCGCCGGTTCATGGAAAACCGGGAAAAGCGGATGATACAGATCAGGGATGGGACCCGGGCAAGGCTGCCCGAACTGCTCAAGGTTCAGCAAAGTAAACTTCAGGTCATCAGTGAGAAAGTAAGATTGGTGGATCCCCTTCAGGTGCTGAAAAGAGGATACAGCCTGACTTATCATGAAGGAAAGCTGGTCAGGTCAGTTCATGATCTGGCAGAAGGTGACCAATTGACTACCCGTCTGCATGACGGCGAGGTAAAAAGTAAGATTTTAAGAGAAGACATATGAACCCAAAAAAAATGACCTATAAGGAAGCAATGGCTGAAATTGAAGAAATACTGGGAAAAATTGAACAGGAAGAGCTTGATGTGGACGAATTGTCCGAAAAAGTAAAAAGGGTGTCTTTCCTGATCCGTTTCTGTAAGGAAAAACTTCACAAAACCAGCGCCGAGGTCGAGAGCATCCTCCGGGAAATGGAAGATTAGTCTGAACGCGGGCCGCAGCAGGGAACCGGAGAAACGAACCGGGAAGAGGTGAGATCACGAGATGTTTTATAATCAGAATGAACAAACGTTTGTACAATTCAGATTGTTTTGTATATTTACCCGTGTATTTGGTTGTGATGATCAGATGATGATTCGTGCAAATTTTTTCAGTTATTAATTCCGTAAAACCTCACAGGATGAAGAGTGCTTTCAGTACCCATTTACTGCTGCTGGCATCAGTGGCAATTTCATGTACCAGCCAGTCGCCCGGGACCAGGCCGGTATCAGATTCAGATACGGTTATCGTCAGCAAGGCAGAACTGCAGGATAAGATCAAAGGTGGCTGGGCCGGACAGGTCATTGGCTGTACCTATGGCGGGCCCACCGAATTCCGCTGGAACGGGACGATGATCGATGACCGTGTTCCGATCCCGTGGGACGATAACCGGATGCTGTGGTACTATGAAAATGCTCCGGGATTATACGATGATATTTATATGGACCTGACTTTCGTGGATGTGTTTGAAGAATACGGGCTGGACGCAGCCGATTCGCTGCATGCCCTGGCGTTTGCCCGGGCCGGGTATCCGCTGTGGCATGCCAATCAGGCTGCACGTTACAATATCCTGAACGGGATCATGCCCCCGGCTTCGGGACATTGGAAAAACAACCCGCATGCGGACGATATCGATTTTCAGATCGAAGCCGATTTTGCAGGGTTGATGTCGCCGGGTATGCCCAACGCTGCCGCTCAGGTTGCAGGCAGGATTGGCCATATCATGAATTACGGTGATGGTGTTTACGGAGGCATTTATGTGGCAGCCCTGTATGCCCTGGCTTTCGTTTATGATGATGTGGAATTCATCGTGTCGGAGGCACTTCGGATGATCCCCGCCGAAAGCGAATTCCATCAATGCATCGCCGACGTCATTCAGTGGTATGGACAGTTTCCCGGTGACTGGCGGAATACCTGGTTTGAAACGCAAAAGAAATGGGCGCACGACAAAGGATGTCCTGGCGGGGTTTTTAATGCATTTAATATCGATGCAAAAATAAACGCCGCGTACATTGTCATTGGTTTGCTTTATGGTCAGGGGGATTTTGGGGCCACGATCGATATCAGTACCCGTTGCGGCCAGGATTCGGATTGTAATCCTGCCAATGCTGCGGGAATCCTGGGAGCCATGCTCGGGTACAGCCGGATCCCTGATTCATGGAAGGCCGGGATCAATAAAGTTGAGGAAATGAATTTCCGGTATACCGACATGTCACTGAAAAAAGTCTATCAGATTGGATGGGAGCACGCTCTGGAAATGGTCAAAAGACACCACGGGAAAGAGGAAGGTGAAAATGTGGTGATCCGGTATCAGGCGCCGAAAGCAGTATCCTACGAGGCATCTTTCGCCGGATTGTTTCCCGCAGAACGGAAAGGACTAAACATATTGCTCAATAACGACAATCCGGAAATGTCGTTTGACATGCAGGGATGCGGTTTTGTGGTCACCGGGAATGCCCGGAAGGAACAACAACTGACTGATCTGATTCTGGAGGTGGATGTCTATGCCGACGGGCAGTTGCTTGAAACGGTCAAACTGCCTACCGAATCTTTGGTTCGCAGGCACGATGTGGCCTGGAAATATGACCTTCCGGAAGGAAACCATCATATCACACTGAAGGCAAGATCTGTGCCTGAAGGCTATTCCGTATATGCCGGAGATGCCCTGTTGTATTCGACCAGCAATCCGGGGAGCAG
>CAZOYZ010000329.1:0-1493 GCA_964584045.1 uncultured Prolixibacteraceae bacterium
CGGTGATCGTCAAGGGGACCACCTTTGGAGCGGTGACCGACGTGAACGGACGTTACACGCTCGCCAACGTCAAAGGCGACGCGGTCCTGGTCTTTTCGTTTGTGGGAATGAAAACACAGGAAGCAGCCGTCGACAACAGGATGATTCTTGACATCATGCTGGATGAAGAATCGATCGGGATCGAAGAAGTAGTGGCCGTGGGGTACGGAACGATGAAAAGGAGTAACTTAACCGGGGCGATCGACCAGATTAATGCCAACGACATTGCTATCCGGCCCTCACCCGACATTATCCTGTCACTGCAAGGCCTGATGCCGGGGCTGAACATTCAGCCCAACACCGGAGATCCCCGGGCCACTCCCGACATCAACATTCGTGGCTTTAACTCGATCAACGGCGGAAGCCCCCTCATCCTGGTCGACGGAATCGAAGGAGAACTGGACAGGATCAATCCTGCCGACATTGAGAGCGTGACGGTTTTGAAAGATGCAGCATCGGCAGCGATTTACGGAGCCAGGGGCGCTTTCGGCGTAATTCTCGTAACGACTAAAAAGGGAAAAGAAGGCGAAGTAAAAATCAATTACTCCAACAACTTTGGATGGACAACTCCCACAACCCGTACCGACTTCATCTCGGACCCATACCTGTACGGAAAGACCGTGGACGATGCGTTATGGGGGTATAACGGGACCTCCTACACCGGTTATGACGAGGAGGACTGGGAAACCATTAAAAAAGTTTCGAACGGAGAAATAGAACCCTTCCATGAAATCATGCCAAACGGGAATGCCAAGTTCTTCTACAAGACCAACTGGTACGACTATCTCTTCAAAAAATGGACGCCCACGCAAAATCACAACGTTTCTGTCGCGGGAGGTACTGATAAGCTGAAAGGATACTTGTCGGGACGGTATTTCAAAACCGGGACAATCGAAGATATCGCCGATGGTCATCTGATCCGTTACAACCTGAACGCAAACCTAAGCTTCAAGGTAAATGACTGGATCGAAATATCGGACAAAATACAACTCAGCACGAACGATGAACTGACTTACGGAGGTTACAAAGGCGATTGGTATGATCTTTTTAACAGCAGCGTCACGATGTATTTCCTGTTCCCTTTTGAACCGAACTTCATCAACGGCGTTCCTTTCGACAAAAACGGTGCCGGAGCCGGAGCCGCACTCGAATCGAAAGCTTACTGGAAACGCAACTACAACGAACAGCTCATTAACACCTTCAGCGCAACCCTCACTCCGGTTAAAGATTTGGTGGTCAATTTCGACTACAGCAACAAAATTTACCTTACCCATAACAGGACCCGCCTCACGAACTTTGATTACATGACCGGAGCAAAGCTGCTCTCACAAACCGTGGGTTTAAACCGGCTTACCGAAAGCCGGGGACGAAGCCACTACAATGCCATGAACCTCTATGCCACCTACACCAAAAGTATCGGGAAAAGCCATCATTTTAAACTCATGGCCGGGTAC
>CAZOYZ010000329.1:1503-6306 GCA_964584045.1 uncultured Prolixibacteraceae bacterium
CCGATAATCTCCTGGGCGAACAAGGCAACCTGCTTTCCTCTACTCTTTCCAACCTGAGTCTGGGCACAGACTTACTACGAGCGACCGGTTCTACAAGCTTGTGGGCAGTACAGGGAATTTTCGGACGGTTCAACTACGACTACAAAGATCGTTATTTACTGGAAGTCAATGCCCGGCGCGACGGATCATCCCGGTTCCCGAAAAAAAGCCGCTGGGGCTTCTTCCCTTCTGTTTCAGGCGGATGGAGGATCAGCCGCGAGAAATTCTGGGAACCTATGGAACACGTTATCAGTTCGCTGATGCTGAGAAGCTCGTACGGAAAGCTCGGAAACCAAAGCGTTGGCCTCTATACCTTCGCCCAAACCATGAACAATTCCTTAAGCAATTGGCTCATCGACGGGAACAAGCCGAATTACGTCAGCGTACCTGCTCCCCTGCCCAAGGTCGTTTCATGGGAAGAAACTTCAACAGTCGGGATCGGCGCTGACCTTGGATTCCTGGACAATAAACTGAAGGCTTCGTTCGACTGGTATGAGAAGCAAACCACAGGAATGTACCTCCCGGGAGAACCGTTGCCGTCGGTGTTTGGAGCCTCCGAACCGAAGGAAAACATTGCGGGATTGAGTAACAGAGGATTTGAACTCAGTCTGGGATATCAGACGAAATTCAACCTCAAAGGCTCGCCCATGCGAATAAAAGCAAGCGTGAGCGTAAGCAATTTCGTCGCGAAAATAACGGAATACCCGAATCCGGAGGGGGTCATGAGCGACTATTGGGAAGGGCAGCGCCTGGGTGAAATCTGGGGTTACGAGATCGAAGGGCAGTTCCAGACCGATGAAGATGCCAAGGCTTATCAGGCCGGTTTCACAAACCCGACAAAAAGTCTCGGCCAGGTGTATAAATATATCGTCAATACCGTGCAGAATAAAGAATGGAAAGGCCTGAAAGCCGGCGACGTAAAATATGTGGACTCGGACAATGACGGGGAGATCAGCAAGGGGAACTATACCCTGGAAGACCATGGCGACCTGCGTAAGATCGGGAATGCCCTGCCTCAGTTCCCTTTTGGCTTTAGCTTCTCTGCCGACTGGAAAGGATTTGACCTTTCTCTGGCAGGGGCCGGTGTGATGCATCAGGACTGGTATCCGAACGGAGACCTGTACTGGGGATTCTATTATCGTCCCTATTTGTCGTTCATCCGGAAAGACCTGCTAAATGAGGCCTGGAGCCCGGAAAACCAAGGTGGCAAATACCCACAGAAATACAGAGGATATGCCGCTTTGGGAGCAAACCGTTCGTTGGGAGAAGTGAACGACTATTACCTGACAAATTTGGGCTATTTGCGGCTTAAAAACCTGACCATCGGGTATACCATCCCCAAAAGGATCACAAAAAAAGCAAATATTGACAACCTGCGGGTTTATTTCAGCGGTGAGAATATGCTGACCTGGAGTTTCGGCAAGCTGACCCGCTATGTAGACCCCGAACAGGCTGGTTCAGGGATCAATCTCTCGGATCCGGGTGGTGCTGTAAAAATGAATACCGGCGACGAATGGACAGACTATCCGCTTGGAAAAACATTCTCTTTTGGAGTGAATGTAACGTTATAAATCGCTCGTTTGAACCATTAAAAAGAAAAAAATGAACAGAAAATATATCCATCTGGTAATCATCCTGGCAGGCGTACTTTTATTTGGCTGTGAAGATACGTATCTCGACAGACCTCCCAAAGACAGGTTGGACGCCGAAACTTTTTTCGCCACTGCAAAAGACCTTGAAGTTTACACGAATGGTTTTTATCAGAATATGTTCCCCGCCCCGCACTCGTATGAATCGCTCGATGATGCCGACGATAACATTGTTCCGCTCATCGTCAGGGACCGCGTAAAAGGAACCAGGATCGTTCCCGTCCCCCGCGGCAGCGAGGGATGGTCATGGAATGACCTTCGATCGATCAATTTTTTCCTGCAGAACTATCACCGGTGTGACGACCAGGCGGCCAAACTGAAGTACGGCGGCATTGCCCGGTTTCAACGGGCCTTTTTCTATTACAACAAGGTAAAGACCTACGGCGATGTTCCCTGGTACGGCAAAGTGCTCGAAGCCGGCGACGAAGATCTGTACAAGGCCCGCGACTCACGGAAGTTGGTGATGGACTCGATGCTGGCCGACATCAACTACGCGGTGGAAAATATTCCCGCGGAAGTGAAGCTGAACACCATCACCAAATACACGGCCCTGGCACTGAAGGCGCGGATCTGCCTGTTCGAGGGAACCTTCCGGAAATATCACAACCTGGGCGACCATCAGAAATTCCTGAATGAAGCCGCTTCGGCAGCAGAACAACTGATCAATTCGGGAGCATACAAGCTTTTTACCACCGGTGGAGCGAACAGTTCATACCGTGAACTATTTGCCCGGAATGACCAGACGACAACGGAGACGATTCTTGCCCGCGACTATGATAACGAATTTATAAGACATTCGTTAGGCTACATGGCGACAGCGCCGACAGCCGGAGCTTGGGGAATCCCCAAAGACCTGATCAACAGCTACCTGATGAAAGACGGCAGCCGCTTTACCGACACTCCCGGCTATGGCAAAATGGGCTTTTACGAGGAAATGCAGAACCGTGACCCGCGGCTGACACAAACCACTGCCGGCCCCGATTTTACGGCCTACGGCGAAACAGTGCGCGAGCCCGTCAACCTGAGCGGTACCACCACCGGATACCGCGTCATCAAAGCCCTTCCTGAAAGAAAGCAATGGGCTTCCATGAGCGCTTACAATGACATCATTTACTTCCGGTATGCTGAAACATTGTTAATCTACGCCGAAGCAAAGGCCGAACTCAACACGCTGACGCAGGCAGACCTGGACCTGTCGATTAATAAATTACGTGACCGGGTGGCCATGCCACACCTGAAGCTCACCGATGCGAACGCTTCGCCCGATCCTTATCTGGAGGCCCAGTACCCAAATGTGGATCAGGGTGCCAACAAAGGCGTGATCCTGGAAATACGCCGGGAACGACGCATTGAACTTTTCAATGAAGGCCTGAGATGGGACGATCTGATGCGCTGGAAAGAAGGCAAAAAACTCGAAAAACCCATGCTGGGGATCTATTTCTCCGGATTAGGTTCGTTTGACTTCAACAACGACGGAAAAACCGATGTCTATCTTCACAACGGAAACGCTTCCGGGGCACCAGCTGGTACGCCGACCATCATCGATGTCCGGCAGCGTCCGTTGACCGGCGGTACCTCGGGTAACCTGAATCCCTTCCGTGAAACGGTCACGTTTAATGAAAACAGGGATTACTATTACCCGATCCCGCTCGAAGATCTGAACCTGAACGAAAATCTGGTTCAGAATCCGGGATGGGATTAATGTCCAATGAATGTCGGGCTGTGAAAAAGATCCGGACGCTCCGAAATCAGGATAACATTTCCCGGGATCACCCGGGTGAAGATCTTTTTCACGGCCTTCTTCTTAACCTTCAAATTCACAAAAAACGTACTATTATGAGAATGATCAATCGGATAACTTTTCTCTTGTTCCTCACGTTGATGATATCTTCCGGCTGTCAGGGGAAAGACGATCTGCCGGAAGAGAAACCGTTGACCGACGCCCAGAAAATAGCGGCTATTGAATGGAAAACAAAGGAAATAGGGAAAGGGATCACGTTGAAAACCGCCAGTTTTAACCTTTTCGATTCGCCGCAGTCGGTATTCATGGTCGAGATCGATACAGCGAAAGCTGACGTAAACTATTTTGTAGGCATGCCGGAGAACCTTGCCGTGACAAGCTCCCAGGCCGCGCTTCAAAATGCCATTGTGGCCATCAACGGCTCATACTTTAACATAAAGGAAGGTTACAGCCGGCACTTTGTCAAAATAAACAGCCATGTCGTTGCCCAAACGGAAGAGCGGGAATTCAGTACCCGGGCAACCGGTGCGGTTACCGTTACCCGTAACCACATCGATATTACGACCTGGAACAAAGAAAAAGAAAACCAGCGCGCAGGAAACGCCGGATATGCGGTAGTTTCAGGGCCACTGGTTGTTGACGAGGGAGAGAATATGCCGATGTGGGACAACTCGTTTGTTCACGCCCGGCATCCGCGTTCGTTTGCTGCCTTTTCGAAGGGCTGTCTCCTGCTGGTTGCCGTTGACGGGAGGGCACCGGAACGGGCTGCCGGGATGAGCCTGACTGAAATCAGGATATTTGCCCGGGAAATGAACTGTACCGACGTGATCAATCTCGACGGAGGAGGATCAACCACGCTTTACGTGAAAGGAGAAAAAAATAACGGTGTGGTCAATATGCCATCCGACGGGACCGAACGCCCGGTGAAGAGCATTTTTTATATCACACAAGATGAGAACTGAAAAGACGAAAAGAATCATCCTTGCGGTATTTGTTATTGTCTCTTTTTTCTCTCTGAATTCCGGGGGAATGGGTATAAAGACCCCAAAACCTCTTCCGTTAGGTTATTCGGTTGGCATTGAAAATATCACTCCTGAGAAAATGAGTTACGCCAAATCGGTGGGCATCGATTACAGCCGGTTCATTGCACAAAAAAAAGCGAGCTCCTCCCTTTCTGTTTCAGGGAAGAATGCTTCGCTGAAATATGTCGAAGGAGAAAGCCTCACCGTATCGGGTCGGCCCGGATTTATACAACCCGGTCATTTCAACCGTGTCGATACCATGGATTTCAAGGCTCTTCCGCAGGGAGTACGCAACTCCTCCCCGCATTCGGCCGGCCTGAATATTCTTTTTAAAACCAACTCCAGGTGTATC
>CAZOYZ010000330.1:0-6289 GCA_964584045.1 uncultured Prolixibacteraceae bacterium
TCACCGAAAGTTTTACCGGCCCCAGTATCGGAGAAATTTTCGGGAACTGATAATTCCGGAGGATCATGATATCATCGATCGCTTTGTAAAGTGCGTTTTCGCCCTCATTGCGGGCTGCATGTCCTGCCTTTCCGAACGCCGTACAATCCAGGACCATCAGACCTTTTTCGGCCACGGCCATCTGCATCTGCGTGGGTTCTCCGACGATGGCCAGATCAAGAGGTTCCAGTTCAACGATCAGGCTTTCCATTCCCTGCGGCCCGGAAATTTCTTCCTCGGCCGAAGCCGCGAATATGATGTTCCAGGGCAGATCCCTGACCGGATACAAATGAACGAAAACAGCCAGTAATGTGACCAGGGAAGCCCCGGCATCATTGCTTCCCAGCCCGGTAAGGCGATCTCCATCCAGCTCAGCACCGAAAGGATCTTTAGTCCAGTTTTTAACCAGCTTTACGGTATCAATGTGCGAATTCAAAAGAATAACCGGTTTTCCTTCCGCCCAATGCCTGTTCCTTGCCCACGTATTGTTGTTCTTTTTATTGAAAACGATCCCCTTTGATCCTAAAAAACGACGGATCAGCTCAGCTGCCGGTGCTTCTTCACGGCTGAACGAAGGCGTCCGGATCATATTGATCAGTAACTGGACATACTCTTCCATGAGAATAAGTTTAAGTCATCAATCTGCTGGTCTTCCCTTGAAGACCAGCTATTTACACGTTCGTTTCATTACCGCCGGAAAAAGCCGGGCAGAAAATCCTTGCTTCATCGCGGAATCATTGACAAATGTAACAATGTTTCCCATTCTTCGTCTACACTGCAAACGAGATAAATTTCAACGTGAAGGATTGTCAGCGGTCCCGGTTACCTATCGTCCGGAAAATCTGATAATTTGACCGGACCTTAATTTACAGAAATCAATTTTGATTTTTAGGATATTGATGTCTAAAAAAAGTATATTTGGCGATTAAAAATAAAACAGGATTAAATTGTCTATTAAAGATTAAGAATGAGAAAGTGGCGCATTGAAGATTCGGAAGAGTTGTACAACATTAATGGTTGGGGAATTAATTATTTCTCGATCAACGAGAAGGGTAATGTGGTGGTGACTCCTCAGAAAAGCGGCGTTCAGGTTGATCTGAAAGAGCTGGTCGATGAGTTACAGGTCAGGGATGTGGGTGCTCCGATGCTGATCCGTTTCCCGGATATCCTGGACAGCCGGATCGAAAAGATGGCTAACTGCTTTAAAATTGCAGCAGCCGAGTATGAGTACAAAGGCGAGAATTTTATCATCTATCCGATCAAAGTGAATCAGATGAGGCCTGTGGTTGAAGAAATTGTCAGCCATGGCGAGAAGTTTAACATCGGACTTGAAGCGGGATCGAAACCTGAACTTCATGCGGTAATAGCCACCAATACCAACAGCGATTCCCTGATCGTTTGCAATGGGTATAAAGATGAAAGTTATGTGGAGCTGGCTTTTCTGGCACAAAAGATGGGACGGCGGATTTTTGTTGTTGTGGAGAAGATGAATGAACTTAGGCTGATCGCCAGGGTGGCCAAGCGTTTAAATATCAGGCCAAATTTGGGGATCCGGGTAAAACTTGCCAGTTCAGGGAGCGGGAAGTGGGAAAACTCCGGAGGCGATGTCAGTAAGTTTGGTCTGACGTCCAGTGAACTTCTGGAGGCGATGGACTTTCTTGAGAGGAATAATCTCAGGGATTGTATGAAGCTGGTCCATTTTCACATCGGCAGTCAGGTAAACAAGATCAGGCGGATTAAAATAGCCCTCAGGGAGGCTTCACACTTTTATGCACAGTTATGCCTGCACGGCTTCAGGATTGAATTTGTTGACATCGGCGGCGGACTTGGCGTTGATTATGACGGGACCCGTTCGGCGAACAGGGAAAGCAGCGTGAATTACAGCATCCAGGAATATGTGAACGATGCGATCTCGACCATTGTGGACGTGAGCGATAAAAACGGGATCCCTCACCCCAATATCATCACCGAGTCGGGACGTTCCCTCACCGCCCATCATTCCGTGCTGATCTTTGAAGTGCTGGAGGCGGCTACCATGCCCTGCTGGGAAGATGAGGAAGAAGTGAACGACAACGACCATGAACTGGTGAAGGAATTATATGAGATCTGGGAAAACCTGAACCAGCCCAGCATGCTCGAAAGCTGGCACGACGCCCAGCAAATCAGGGAAGAAGCCCTCGACCGTTTTAGCCTTGGAATGCTCGATCTGAAAACCCGTGCCCAGGTTGAACGGCTTTTCTGGTCGGTCGCGCATGAGATCAGACAGATGGCCGGAAAAATGCGGCATGTGCCCGAAGAATTGCACCAACTTGAAAAACTGCTTGCCGATAAATATTTCTGTAACTTTTCCTTGTTCCAGTCATTACCCGACTCATGGGCGATCGACCAGATCTTTCCCATCATGCCGATTCACCGGCTCGATGAGAAGCCCGACCGTACCGCTACGCTCCAGGATATTACCTGCGATTCGGACGGCAAGATCGATAATTTCATTTCGACCAGGAATTTATCCTATTTTCTTCCGGTGCACAAACTGAAGCCGAAAGAAAATTATTACATCGGGGTATTTTTGGTAGGCGCGTATCAGGAAATCCTGGGCGATCTGCATAATCTTTTTGGCGATACCAATGCCATCCATGTTTCGGTCGATAAAGACGGATATACCATTGATCAGATCATCGACGGGGAAACAGTCGCCGAGGTGCTGGATTATGTGCAGTATAATCCCAAGAAAATGGTGCGCGCGGTAGAGACCTGGGTGACTACCTCGGTGAAAGCTGGCAAGATCTCTGCAGCCGAAGGCAAAGAGTTCCTGTCCAACTACCGCTCCGGCCTTTACGGATACACCTATCTGGAATGATGGAATATCAGAATATCAGAATATTAGAATGGTTTCCCTTTTTTACCGGTTTGTCAGGGCGGCGAGGCCATATGCTCCTGCAGCACCGAACAATACCCAGCTGAATCCGGTTTCCACCGAAAGGATAACGGCCAGGCTGGTTCCGGTCACCGACATGCATCCGTTGACGGCCCAGGCCCAGGGAACCGTCTGCAGACTTCTTTTTCCCAGCCGGGTAAGTCCCAAAGGGAACGGGAAGCCCATCAGTATCCCGGGAATTCCGACCAGAAAGCTCATCAACATGAATTTAATCCGTGGGGAAAGTTCGATCAGACTCCGTAAAACAGGAGCAAGTTGCAGCCCGTAAAGCAGGAGAATACCTGCGATGAGGAGGCAGATCACCGCCATCCGTTTGGATACGGGACTGACCCGGGTTGAAAGGTAACTTCCCAGTCCGGATGAGATCAGCAAAATGCCGATCACCGCAGATGCCGAATAGACCGGTTGTCCAAGGAACAATGTGAATTGCTGGATCAATACCATTTCCAGGAACATATAACCCAGCCCCAGACTTCCAAAATAGAACAGTGTCCGAACCTTTTCCGACATTTTTCGACCGGCAATGGCTACCGGTAAAAGAACAAGGATCATTGAGACCGAAAGCAGGATCAGAAAAGTAAGAAGCACGACCACATAGCCCAGTTCAAGATAAGGAACGGACCGGCTCCCAAAAAGCCCGGTTAAGTGATGAACGGAATTCAGCCGGATAAACTGGGAAAAATAGGGTTGATCGTCGGTAGCCGGCTCGATCCGGAAAGGATAGCTTTTGGCAAAAGCATCAGCCCCCGGTGTCATTAATTCATCCACGGATTTGAAAAACCAGGGATCATTCAACTGATTGCAGCGTTCCCGTTCAAGTTGGGTTTCTCCAGGTAAGAGCAGAGGGTCAAAAGACAGACTGTCGCAAAATTCACGGATCCGGCTGATTTCATCGTCCGTGAACCGGGAATGTTTCAGGACAAAGCTCAGGGCACTCCAGCTTCGTATTGCAGCCAAATGTTTTTCCGGTTCCCTGACCCCCTGGCTGTTCATCAGCAAAGACAAAGTGGACAGCACTTTCAGCGGACTCCGTACCGGATAGTCCATCCAGCAGGTGATGCTGATCATTCCGTCAGGACTCAGTTTGTGCCACATTTCCTGAAAGGACTCCAGCGTGAGTTCATTCCGTATACTGAAAGCGTCCAGTCCCGATGTGCCAAAGAATGATCCGATAGCCGGAAGCTGAATAAGATCATAGACTCCGCCGGAGGTATTCAAAAACGTACGAGGTTCCATGTGATGAGTCGCAACTTCCGGCGTGAGCAGCAGGGAATCGGTTGATGCAGCCAGTTCCCGCTTCAGCAGGGACGTGACTGTTGGATTGGGTTCCACGACATCGATCCTGCCGGCCCCGTACGACTTGGCCATGGCGACATTTTCGCCGGCTCCAGGGTTCAGGATCAACACTTTTTCGCGTTGACCAGTCACATAGGGAAGCGCCGCGGCAGTATAGCTGAGAATGGTGAGCGAATCGCCGGCAGGCACCGGAATAACCGCCCCCATCCCGTCGCCGTTATGAAAGAGGATATCGCGCGACGGGATGGGGTCTCTGTAATTCAGGCTTAAGCCGGGCGCGTATCTCAGCGAAGGCGCGCTTACAAGTTCAATAAGGCCGTAAGGGCTGCTTGCCCGGTAAACGATCTTTGAATCAGGTAAAAGCAATGCTTTTTGGATACTTTTATATGGTGAGCGGGCTGGCTGAGGCGTGTAGTAATTCATGGCGATCAGGATAGCCAGTGACATCCATGCTGCAGATTTTACAGAGATGCTCCGGTTATAGCTGATACAGCCGCCGGCAAAAGGAAGAATAGCCAGGATGGCAGGCGCGCTCCACGAAGGGGTTAGCCACATTAATCCAAGAGCAATACCTCCCCCGGCACCTGACCCTGCCAGGTTGGCAAAATAAATCTTCCCTACCTCTCCCGGAAACCTGATAAAGCTCATTCCAATGCTCAGGGCCGCAAAAAAAAGAGGTAACATCAATAGCAGGCAGCTGATCGTGAGACGTATGACATGCCTGTGGTCACTGAATAAAAGATAGGTATCAAAACGGACAGGTCCGGTATGAATGCCATACGTGACAGTAGCCATGCCTGCAGCCGACAGGAAAAGCAACAGCGGAAACAATAAGGAGAAGTGTTTAAGAAACGCTTTCCTGAATAAAGCAAGCACTGTTCCCGAGATGCCGAATCCCAGCAAGGCAACAGAAATGATCATGTGGGCAAAATGATACCATTGGGTAATGGAAAAGACCTGCATCAGTGCCATCTGAAAGGCAATAACAGCTGCCGACAGCAAGCCAATGCTCAGGCAGACACGGTTAATATCGCGGGATTGAACAGCTTTCATTCATTATGGATAAACGGGACAAACCGAACCGGCAGTAAATTTGAAGTGACTACTTTAGTACCTCTTTTTTCAACGAGTTTTAACATTTGTACCTGAAACGGAGAACCCACCGGGATTACCATTTTGCCGCCTTCTTTTAATTGGTCAATCAGAGGGGGAGGGACAAAATCGGCCGAAGCGGTGACGACAATGGCATCGAAAGGAGCATATTCTTTCCATCCGTAATAACCGTCAGCGCGTTTTACATGAACATTCCGGTACTGTAATGACTTTAGCCGTTCGGATGAACTTGCCGCCAGTTCATCAACAATTTCAATCGTATAAACCTGCGAAACGATTTCCGCCAGAACAGCCGCCTGATATCCTGATCCGGTGCCGATCTCCAATACCTTAAATCCCGGTTCAGGTTTAATCTTTTCGGTCATATAGGCGACTATATACGGCTGGGAAATGGTTTGCCCGTACCCGATGGGGAGCGGCCTGTCGGAATAGGCGTCATTCCGGTATAATTCAGGGACAAACAGATGTCTTTGAACCTGTCGCATGGACTCCAGCACAGCCTTGTTGCGAATGCCTCTGCTTTCAATTTGTTCGCTAACCATTCTCTCCCGTTTCTCTTCATATAGGCTTAGAGGGGAAGAAGATGCAAAAAACAGGACGACGGTTAGGGTACACCATAATTTAGTTGCAATGAATGCCATGATCAAACGGATAATTCTCTGAACAATGTTTACGAAACAAAATGCCTTCTGGTTATGACGAATAAGTTGGAACAGAATGATGATCATTTAACGCAGGAACACGGATGTTATTTTGGCGAGGTTCTTTTTTCTATGTTGAGGCAAACAGAAAGCCTTTTGGGATGTTCCATATTTAAAGTAAGGATTGCCGGTCTCAAAATAATAAGAAAAAATGGATGAATTGTTGGCTGCCCGGTATCAGATGGGCGTATCATTGGGATTT
>CAZOYZ010000331.1:0-6278 GCA_964584045.1 uncultured Prolixibacteraceae bacterium
TTTCGATGGTAAGGATACCTGAATTATGATCGTAATGCCAGGTTGTGTTTTCATTTTTTAGAACCATCTCGCGGTCTGGGTAGGATATTCTAAAGTTATGAGTCCGCTTTTGTGGCATATTTTTATACTTACCAACCCGGGGACAGATGGTTATTTGAATATTATCCTCACTTTCCGAGCACACCACAACAGTCTTGGCTATTCCACTGTCCAGATATTTATAGCTTTCTCCATCGTCTTCATATAAAATAAATTTTGATTGATTCTTTGGAAATATTTCCCACGTTATGTCCTCAGGTGTTTCTGTCCCAATATGACTTTTCACAGACTGAGTTGGAATTATTGCACCAGCTTTCACGAAAAGAGGTCCCCCCTTATCATCAGGAAATTCGGCAGGTATTTCTTTTTTTCCCTGCCACCTTTTCCCTGTCCAATAATCAACCCATTCCCCCTCAGGCAAATATATAGTCGAATCAAAAGCAGACACTAAAAATGCATCTCCAAACATATATTGAGACTCAAACTTGTCGCATTCAGCATCGTTGGGGTACATAAGCGGCATAGCCCTCATGACCGGCATGCCTTTTTCTGACGCGACATGCGCCATAGAGTAGATGTACGGGATGAGTTTGTAGCGAAGCCTTGCGTAGTCTTTGAAAAGAGAAGTCATTTTTTCTCCCAAAAACCAGGGTTGAATATACCATGCCCAGCCACTAAGTTGTGAAAGTGTTTGAAAAAAACCGTAATGAATTCCTGATTTGGTTGAAACATCCATATCTGTACACACATTAGAATGCCCTGAAAGACCAAGACTGAGTAAAGAAATCAGTGTTTTTTGACCACCGCCTGTATCTCCTGCCCATGTTGCCGAGTAACGCTGAATACCCGCATACCCCCCTGCAGAAAATATCATCGCTCTTTTCCCTGTATATTCCTTGTATCCTAAACTCATTTGTTTATTATACAACAGAGGATAAAGATTAATCATCTCATAATCATCCATCCCGTTTGCCCATTTACGTTCAGGTTGAACTTTTAGTAATACCTGGTCTGCTCCATCTAACTTGAACATCGAGGCTCCATCATCCACAAATTTTTTCAGATGATTAAACCATGGTTCTACTTCGATGAAAGAGGGATTATAGTCTTTCCCAAAATGTAATTTGATTTCTTCATATTTGCTGAAATCATAATTGGTACAGATCCAAAGACTGAGTTTGAAACCCATATTCCCCAAAGCATCAATAAACGTGCTTTCCTTACTATTCCTAATGTAGTCCTTCATAATCATAGGGAATCTCTCTTTACTCCAATCTTTTTTAGTTGAATAGTCGTAAAAATTTTCCATCCATCCTGGTTCCAGGCCAAAAACATCACAAGGAATACCACTTTTTCTGAATTCATAGGCCTCATAAACGACATCTCTTTCCCTTATCTCATCAATTAATGAAACCCAGGTAAGCCCGTACCCCCATTTGGGTAGAAGATGAGGTTTCCCCGTAATATCTGTATATTTATCAAGTACATCTGGCATTGACTCACCCGCTATTAAATAGTAATCCAAGAGGCCTTTGTTTGTATTGATTAGCAATCGATCGCTTATGGCAGCACCTGCATCGAAAGCGTGAATCATCGTTGTATTCATAAATAAGCCCCAACTACGGTCACTCATAATGAATGGTATTGGTATATATGACTCGATGTTCTTTACAAACATGTTATAGGTATCGTTTCTTTTTTGAATTCCATCCCGTGAGGCATCACCGGTGCCATAAAGCCTCTCTCCATCCTGCAATTTAAAAGATAGTTCAAACCCTTGGATTGAGTTTGATTTCGGTGCCTCATCGCTTTGGACAAGAATGTTTCCTTTATTATTAAACAACTTTACCTTACCGTTATTTCTGTCAACACTTAATTTTGCTTTATCGGTTATTAATTCGATAATATTCTCCCTTTCAGAGATTTTTACCGTGTGCCCCTCGTATTTCGTGCTGACAATTCCATATTTTACCAGACCTCCTTCAGGGAAAACATGCTGATTATTCATCCTTATCCGAAATACGGACGGGTTGATAAATTCGACAGAAAGAAATTTTTCGTTGTTGATTTGTATACATACTGATGAATCGCTTGAAACAACAGGCTCCTTTCGAATGCTTTTACTGGTCGGATTTTCTCTCGAGCATATGGTAGAAGATATACTGCTATATCCACTACTACATAACCACATTAATAATGCCAATAGATAAATCTCTTTCATCGTATTCATTTTTGCTGGTTCTATTTTATATTCCTTAAATTGTATGTTATCACATACGTTCCGTCTTTTACATTTTTAAATCGAAATCCTTTCAACTGCTCTACGTTTCTACCTTTTTGAATTAAAACATTACGAAAAGATCTTTCTTCCATTATTTTTCCGTCAAGGTCCGAAAGCTGAATCACTAAATCAACAAGGCGCTGGTCGCCAATACTATGAACTACAGGGGTTATCATGTCGTCAGGACCATATACGACGTCTACGTTATTACTGGCAGCCCATGTTTTTTGGAAGGCCATCCTGTTTGTATAATACGCGAGTTTGGGATGCCGCGAATTGTCAATTAACGGTTTCTGATACGTCCCCATGTTAGCCCCTCCCCTGAGGCAGCACCATGAAAAACCATCATAACCTAAAAGCATTTGCTTCTTCATGGATTCCCACGCAGAGAATGCCTGCCATGCCTGGCTGGCCCGCCATTCATCGGTTGTTAAACGTCTTCCGATACTACCTTCGTCGTAACCCCATTCATAGGAATGAATTAAGTACCAGGGTTTGCCTTTACACAACTCCCAGTTTGGCTGGCCTATCGATTCTTCATGTTCAAAGTTAAAATAAGCTTTTTCATTCGCGGCAAGGCATGAAGCAACCCATTCCCAGGTGTTGGGCGCCTTCCTGATTTTTGACCAATCTAAGCCATAACCTGTATAGGCATCCTGATTCCCTCTGGTAACCAATCCTTCCATAAACTCGGGAACAGCGGTTGTCGGATTCCCCTGGTAATCCAGGGTAGCATCATAATTGGCATAATACGTGTGCGTCCAGCATGTGGTTGGCGTGATTAGACGGCTTTGGTCAGCAGCATAAATGGTTTGATATATTTTCTTCACAAAATCATTAGTTTCAGAAATGGCGTGTTCCTTAAACCGGTTGGGATGGTTGGATGCCTCCCACATTACAATACTTGGATGGTTGAACACTTGCTTTATATATTTAGGATAACCTTCAAAGTCAATATTCCAGGCCTCTCCTTCACGCAGCCAGCCAGCCGTTTGCCACATCAGCATAATCCCCATCTGGTCGGCCAGTTCAGCATATCGGGGATCATTGATTCCATCAGTAGTATCCTTTTCTGCGTGGACATGAATACGTAACATATTTGCTCCCATTTTTTTCACCATCAGCATTTCTTCGGCTATAGTTTCAATAGGAGCAGAGCGATGGAACTTGGAAATTGTTTCAATAGGCGTGCGAAACCCCATGTTTTGTGCGCCGTTAAGCATTTCCGGGTTACCATTGATATAGAAATTTCCTGCTTTTTGTTCAATAACCCTCATTCCTGTCGTTGTTATATAGTCGTCAATCGTTTTTCCTTCATTGTTTTTTAGTAAAATTTCGACTTTATAAAGATTAGGTGAGCCAGGACCCCACGGTAGGGGAGAATGAACAGGAAATTCAACCTGAATCTTGTTTTCTATATTGGGACGTACGCTTACCTTCTGATTGAAAGAAGCAACCAACTCTCCATCCTTTGGAAACCAAGGGTAATAATTAACTTGAATGCTTCCGTCAAAAAACATCTGATCAAAATTCTGAATAGAAATGCGATGAGACTGGAGCGCATACTCGTCCAATTTTTTTGTGGTTACGCCCACATTTTTTATCATACAATTCGATGTAAGCACTAATTGTGTCCTTCCCAGGAACCAGCCAATGTGATGGTCGGTTGGGGTGTGCGGCATCGGAAAGCTTAGCTTGTAAGGCTTCACCTTGACGGCGAACAGATTCTCCTGGTGTTTTTTAAGATATTTGGTAACGTCAATCTCGTAAGGGTGGCGGTCATCGATAACAGCCACCACCTTATTGTTTACCCAAACTTCCCCTCCAGGATCCAATGTTTCCAGATGTAAAAATGCTTTTTCAAAATCCCCGACATATCTTATTTTTCTTAGATATAAATCTTCTTCTTTTTCCCGGAGTCCTCCATGTACAGCAGGCAAATCTGTTTCTGCCCATTGGCTATCATCAAAATGAAACGTTTGCCAGCCTTCTATACATGGTTTGTTTTCAAAATTTTCATCGAGCACAACCTTTGAAGAATAAGGATAGTGTCCGTCTTTATGGGGAGTATGGCTGAATAAGAAAAGTTCGTCAAGAAATGATTTGCCGGCTGACATCACTGAAAAAGTTGAAATGACAGTAATCGAGGTATCCATCATTAAAGAGTAGTCATAGATTAGTTTGTCATCCACGTAACAGTTGAATTTTTTTTGTGTAAGGTCACCCTCGATTACCAACACCGAACCTTCCTTGTTTCTTATTGTTAATTTTTGGGAGTTATCATTTGTTCTTGCGGCTGGAATTCCTTCGTTTAGAACTAAAGAAACAGCTGTTTTTTCGGCATCTTTTAGTTTGATCGTGCATTGACCATTATCGCCAATTCTTATTTTACATTCCAATTTAAATCGCCAGGTCAAAGGATCAATAGTCTTTTCAATTGTTGTATTGTTTAGCTCTAATTCGCCGTTGGTAAGTTTAGCTCCGGGGTATTTTCCCCAGTCTTCAAGCTTTTGTATCTTTAATGTATCTTGTCCTTCTTTATATCCATATGCTTTCCATTTATTTAGTAATATTGTTTCCCTGACGTTAGTCTTTGGCTGTTGTTTGATCTCACCGATCAAATGTTTGATTTCGTCGTCTGTGACTATTTTCTTGTCTAGCCCCGGATTCCCAAAAAATTTCGACGCAAAATCTGCATAGCTGTTTAAAAAATGAATTCTTTGTTCCGTATTTAACCACTCCGTTTCCCCTTTGAAGTCAGTTTCTCCATTTGCATCTGGATCGCTGGTAAAATAACGTAGTTCAAAGGTACTTGAAAAGGGCTGGGAACTAAGCTTAAGGCTAAGGAACAGAAAAAGAAAGAAAGATATTTTCTTCATAATATAACTTTTGTGATTCTGATTTTACTTCCCGACAATGCGTAATACATAGATGTATGACGGTAAACATTCCACGTAAGCCACCTGTCATGATGATCTCTCTGCAACATATCCGAACAAAAGCGGAAGAAAGGCATCTTCAATACGTACTGTTGTCAAATTCATAGCTTCCCTTATTTCGTGAGGGGACATCAATTCATACCTCATAAAAACAATTGCTCTTTAATTTCAATCACTTTCATAAATTTGGAAGACAGCTGCTCAACTCCGCGTTCCTTCACAATAACTCCGTTCTCCCAGCGAAGGCCAAAGTCATAGTCATAAAGAATGGAGTAACCTGGAAAGTCATTCTCTCCTGCAGTTTGTAACTGGAAGTTAATCCCATCCAGGCTTGCTCCACCTCCATCATTCCAATAGAACGGCATGGCCCGTAAAGCATGTATCTGCCGAAGCCCCGGGATTTTTACCCAGTCTTCATAATCTTTTGCGATAGCACCTGCTCGGCTGCCTGCGTTCATGAATCCGATGGTTTTGACACTGGCTTCCAACCTAAAATCAACCAGTCTTAGACTGGTTGATTTTAGAGTTTCATTGTGAAGGTTTCATTTTTATTCTCTGATTTTTACAGTGCTGTTCGTTGCATTCCGCAATTCGTTATTGATAATCATTAACAAGATGAGCGAATTACTTCAATTCTTTTATTCGCAAGTTCCTGAATTTTAATTCAGAACCATGTCCCAGAAAACCGATATGTCCGGTATGACGTTCCAGTCCCGGATGCTCCTGATGGTCGGGTGTGCCGTTTTTAGTGGCTTCCCTGACGTTCCCGTCGACGATCACTTCACCGTTAAGGACGACCTTAATATCATCGCCCCTGACGATCACTTCCTGGGAATTCCATTCTCCCGCCGGTTTCTGGAATCCCCGTTTGGCCGGGATGATACCGTACACGGAACCGTGATACTGGTAGGGCTTCAGGTTGGCATAACCCGGAGCTTCATTGTCGAGGATCTGCAGTTCTTTACCCACATAAGCCGCATCACCTTCGAGCGGCGCATGGACACCCAGTCCGTTGTTCG
>CAZOYZ010000332.1:0-6237 GCA_964584045.1 uncultured Prolixibacteraceae bacterium
TATGTATGGATAAAAAAAGGATTATTGAAACTAAATTTTTCAATGTTATCTATTAAAAGGTTTAACGAAAACCAACAGAGACAAATTCAAGTACCTCAGGAAGCGACACACGCCGGTACGACCAGTTGTGCACCCCGTCGCGTATCCGGAATTGATGAGGGAGTTCTTTTTCGCGCATGGCAATACATAGACATTATGTACTGAAGCCCATTGAGTATCCAGGTTATATCTCTATCGGTAGTTTAACCAGGCAGTGGCTATGCAATCCGTATTGGTTGAAAAACGAATCCATCGTGCCTGAACATCCGGAGGAAATTCATATCTGAATTTTTCACCCGGCTTAACGGTTATTTTCTTATAAAGCATCCAGGGACCATGCCCGACCGGTTCAACTTCAATACTAAATGTAACCGGTTCATTTGCCTGATGTGAAAGTTCAAGGCTTCGTTTATCGTAAAATGCGATCAGGTAAGGATCGGATGGAACATCAGCTTTCACCTGAGTGTTTTTCCAGGGGCCTCCACGTCCAACCGGTTTTCCTAACTTCCACAAATCATCGATGACTCCTGCCCACACTGCCGCCTTGCCGTCATCCGACCGGATAATACGCGGGTTTTTTTCGGGTGCATTCTCGTCCAGTCCGGTCATAATGAGCATACCCCGGTATGACGCATAATCAAAGATCCGGAAGTTATGGGAGGCGATGGGTCTGATTTTGGCAAAACCATCGGCTTCTTCTCTCGGAAGTTCATAAAACGTACCGGCACAGTTAAACAAATCACGCTGCGTGACCACTTCCCGGCAGATCCGCAACAAAGAATTGCTGACCAGCTCCGTGTACTTGTTGTCCCCTTTCGGTAACCTCCACCTGCGTCCGGCATCATCAATAATTAATACCGAGGCCTCATCGATAGTAAGTACATTTTGGGGAATAGCAAGTCTCTTACGAATCCTGGCAGCAGTTTCTGAATCTTCTTTTTTTACCAGGTTCATTGATGCATCCAGTTCGTAATACCCTGTTTCCGTGAATTCCTTGTCGGAAGCAATTCCGGCAAGTACCCCCAGTGACCTTCGGTTGCCATCGAGCCCCCAAAGCAATCCTGCCTTCGACCTCACAGAATGAATCCCGGACATTCCCTTAAACATCGGATCGGAAACCGTATGGCGCTTTTCTTTTTGGACATACCAAAAGTGGACAGTGGCTTTACAGGCTTTATCAGCAGAAACACGAACCCACTCTCCTTTCATACCAGAGACAAACGCAAGGTGCATGCTTCCGGCAGCTTTTAAAGAAACAGACTGATAACTTTTCCACTGATTATTCCCTTTTTTGTCGATTTCGAAATTGAAAGAGACGGTTTGCTCCCCGTCATTTTTAATCCATGCAGACCGGTGATCCCACCCGGCAAACACAAAAGGCTCTGAAACTTCTCCGGCATCGACCGGTTCCGAAAGCCAGACGGCTCCGTCAGCAGTTGACGTACCCAGTTGGTCAGGTACTGAAGGTGAGGTAAACCAAAGATTTGAATTTGACTGACCCGTGCCCGACATGCTTCCCTTTGTTTTCCTTCGGCTATTATTTTCAGAAACGGCAGCATCATCGCAACCAAAAACCAGTTGATCATTCCAGCGGGTAAAATCACCGAGTACTTTCAAATAGGCCGAACGAGGACGAATACCTGCCGTATTTGAGGAAGTAAAATTCTTCGGGAAATGCCAGAACATGCCGTGCATCGTCATCAAATAATCAGAATTGCCGGCAGTTCCGATGTCACGGATCCGCGGCCATTCGGTGTACCAACCGTGTGCCCCGTCGTAGGTATGGCTGGTTTTTGGCAAACGGTAGAAGTTCCATTTCCCGTTATCCCGTACTCCCAGGATCAGGGATTTGTGATCCCATCCGGTAGCCCAAACCGGATCGGTTGCCGGGTTTGGATTGCCGTAAATCCCGCCGGGGCCGGTTACTTCGCAAAATTGGTTCCTGCGCACCAATTTCCATTCGCGGCCATTCCATTCACACAAAGATCCCGATTCAACATCGAATTTTTCGAGAGCCTGGGAATTCGCTTCACCATTATTCGCATAGACCAGTACGCCCTGGCCGGAATATAATCCCTTTCCATGAGCACCAGGTAAAAGAGGCCCGTATTGTTCCATATCTCCCTTGCTCCGCAACAAATTCCCGTCTTTATAAATAGTGGTTACACCTAATGTATTCACATCCACTTCATAAAAACCTTCTTCCATCGTCCCGTAATAAACCTTATTGGCCGGATCGGTCAGATGCCGGGCATTACCGGTATGGCGGCCGGTCATCTGACTGTACGGAATAACCCGAACATGACCATTTCTGTCAATCGCGTAGGGCCCGATGAACAACTGGTCGCTTTCTTGATGGATCATCCGGTTGGCAGGCGTTCCACCGATACTTTCAGGGCGTACAACCTGGTGTAAATCAGGTTTGATTTCATACAGTTTGTCGGATGACCCCTTCGGGAGGTGGGGGCCATAGGTAATTACCCACAAACTCCCGGCCCAGGGGACAACTGCTCCGGTGCCACACTCGCCTTCATTGTTGTAATAGGCCAACTGAGGATAGATACCACTATACGATTTGGGCTTGTTTAATCCCTTTTCTTTTGCGTATGCATGCGACCCTTGTAAAACAAGTAGTACATATATGACTGTTATCACATATCTCTTCATCTCCGATATTATTGAAATAAATAACTAAAATGGTTTCTTTGGCGCTTTTTTGCAGAAAGCGAATATGCCCGTAAATACAAATAACTTGCAACGGGCATATTGCCTCCAACAACAAACCTATTTTATAACCGCCCTCTTGATGAATAGTTGAAAACTACTTGCAGCTAATATCCTGGATTTTGCTCAAGATTACCGTTAATCAATATTTCTTTGGATGGTATAGGCCAGAGATATTGCTTTGACGCATCAAACTGCCGGTCTGCAAGACGTTTGATAAGACCTGCCTGGTACATCGGCAAGAGGTCTGCGGATCCGTTCTCATCGATTTCAGGAGTTGACGGGAAAAACCATAATCCCTGTTTTACAATTTTTGTGCGCAAGGCAGCAACGTCCAGCATCCCGTAGATGTCCTGGTTTAGCACTTTTTCTGCAATTCGCCATCTGATAATATCCCAGTAGCGAAGGCTTTCGTGAGCAAACTCCATTCGCCGCTCTACCCTCAGGATCGTTCTGAGATCTGCCTGTGCCGTTGTCGTAACAGCCGGATATAAAGACATGCTGCCATAATTAACCTGGTATGCACGGGCGCGGACCATATTGATTGCATCCAGCACGGACTGGTTAATTTCATTCAGTTCTATTTTAGCTTCCGCGTACATGAGTAACACATCTGCATAGCGCATAATTATTTTGTCGTTTTCTGCCTGAAAATCAGGCAGCCAGCTTTCATCCGTAAACTTTTTCCACACGAGTCCGTTAAAAGAAGCATACGTCTGGTTTCCCCGGGTGTCATTGTTCTTGACGTATTTCCCGGTATTCAGATTGAGCGTGGTCAGCGAATCAGGATGCGGCTGGTACCTGTATCCAAGAAAAGGGGTTCCAAATTCCACAATCGTGGCTGTACACCTCGGATCGCGGTTTTTAAACGGCTCTTGCGGATTATATAACGGCGATTCATCGATCGGAAGCCCGTCCGAACATAAAAAGGAACAAAACAGATCCCACGAAGGTGCGATTGAGCCGCCGTAACCGCCGTTATTCCGAGGCAAAAAGTAATTGACGTACTCCCAGATCACTCCGAGTTCCTTTGAACGCGGTAATCCAAAGATCAATTCTTTTGGATTTTTGGTGCCGGCAAGGAATAATGTCCCGAAATCAGGATATAATTCATAGACACCTAAATCGATACAGGCTTTAGCCGCATCGCGGGCGATGGCCCAGTCGCCCATGGCCAGGGCGATCCTTGCTTTCATTGCCAGCGCCGCCCCTTTCGTGGCCAGTTTGTTTTCGGCAGATCCATAGGAAAGCGGAAGTTCCATAACTGCCGAGTCATAATCAGCATAAATCGTCTCCAGAATTTGTTGTTTAGCCGTTCGCCCCATCGTAAAAGCTTCATCCAGATCAACGACGCCGGTGTAATACACCACATCGCCGAAATAGAAGATGAGTGTTGAATACTGCGATGCCCGAACGAAATGCGCATTTCCGGCAAACTTGTCAACAGTTTCCTGAGGCAGTGTTTCCTTTACCTTATCCAGGTTCATCAGGATTTTATTTGCCCTGGAAATGACCTTGTAGCTGTTCCCCCACCAGGATATGGCTGTTTCCCATTCCCCGTTGATCGTTGCCGAGGTAATGGGAGTCAATGCCTGCCGCCGCATGTAATCATCACTCCATTCGCCATCAGCAAGCGGCCAAAAGGTGTGTCTGTACAGATCATATACGGCCATATTAAATTCCATTTCGTTCGAATACCAGTTTTCACTGGACCCTTCCGAAAGCGGATTCAGATCAAGGTCAGTACAGGAAAAGATCAGCAGTAGTGTTGGTATAGTTAATAATAATTTGAATTTCATGATATTAAGATTTAAAATTTGACAGCTACTCCTAAAATGAATGATGAGGTGATGGGATAACCGCTGGTAGAAACTTCGGGATCCCAACCTTTGGGATAATGGTCAAAGGTACAGATGTCAGATAGTGTGACGTACAATCTTAAATCGCTGATCCCTGCAGTTTGAACGATATTCGCGGGAAGGGTATAGCCAAAGGAGATGTTCTTGATCCTCAGGTAGGCCCCTTTTATCATCCAATAATCAGACATGGCATAGTTATTGGCCCGGCTGGTATGTGACATTCTCGGATAACGGGTCTTCAGATTTTGTTCGGAGGAGTTGTATACACTCCAGAAGTTTCCGTTAAGTATTTCCGGAACATTTCCCCAGTTTTCGGGAATGGGTTCAATCATGAGTCCTGACAGGCGCGAGTTTTGTTTTCCTACTCCCTGGAAGACCAATGAAAAATCAAATCTTTTATAGTCCATCCGGATATTTCCGCCAAATAAGTAGCGGGGCATCGAGCCGCCAAGCAAGACGCGGTCATATTCAGGAGTAATGCTGCCGTCCGGCACTCCTTCAGGACCGTTGACGTCCATGTACTTCACATCTCCGGCCTTTACCACAGAACTGGTCGTGGGCATATTAGCCACATCTTCTGCGGTTTGGAATAATCCATCGGAAATATAACCGTACCACTCATTGAATTCGCTTCCTTTCTTTTTGATTTGATCACCTAAAAATTCGATCCCGCCCAGATCGCCCATCCTCGATTTAAAGTCTGAGATATTAAATGCAAAAGAATAGTTCAGCCTGCCGATCCGGTTGCCGTATGTTGCTTCAAATTCCCACCCGTCCGTTTTCATTCTGCCTGTATTCTGGTCAGGGTTACTGTATCCCATATAATCAGGTATTTCAAGCTCCAGCAACATGTCCTTTGTGGTCTTGTGGTAGTAATCGCCCGTCAATCGCAGTTTGTTGTCGAATAAACCGGCATCGAATCCGATGTCGAACGACTCGGTTTTTTCCCACGAGATATCCCGGATCGCATATTGTTGCTGAGCTGCAGTCTGGCCTGCGATCACGCTTGATCCCTGATGAAACAGCGCATTCTCAAATACCATCGTTGCCTGGTACGGGTAATTTCCGATCCTTTCATTGCCAAGGTTACCATATGAACCTCTCAGTTTCAGATAACTCAACGCGGAAATATTCTTCATGAAAGATTCTTCCGTGATTACCCAACCTGCCGACATGGAGGGGAATGACCCCCAACGATAATCGGCATCGAACCGGGAAGAAGCGTCAAACCTGATATTGGCCTGTATAAAATACCTGTTTTGAAAATTATACATTACCCTTCCGAACCATGAGCGATACGCATTTTCATAGGCATTCCCGCTGTTACCCCTGTAGGCCAGAGGTCCCAGGTCCAGGTAAGGGAATGATTCCAGATCATATTGTTCCCTTGACGCACCTAAATTTTCATAAAAAGCGTAATAGTTTTCGTAGCCGCCAAGCACATTCAGGTTATGCGCTCCAAAGGTTTTGCTGTAGTTTGCCAGAACCTGTGTTGTGACTTGATAATTGTCGTTCCGGCTTTCCGCAAGATCTGTTGTTTTTCCCCATTCCAACGTTCCCAGCACCAGCGTAGGATCTTCCCAGTCGGTATAACTTACTTTTTTCTGAAATTCCT
>CAZOYZ010000333.1:0-3954 GCA_964584045.1 uncultured Prolixibacteraceae bacterium
TTTTTCTTTTCCTGATCCCGGGGTCCGGAACCGCAGGAAACTGCAAAAACAGCAATTAAGATTAATCCTATTGGCAGTGGTTTCATTGTTTTATGTGTTAAAAGGTTATATTATACTTCATCCGGAACCAGGTAAGGCGGGCGGTATTTCCTGGTGAGCAGGGTATCAGCTTCCGGATCATTGACAAATTTTTCATAATCGCCCATAAACTTCAGTTCACGTCCCAGCCGGTAGGAGATGTTGGCCAGATGAGGAAGCGCTGAAGAATAAAAACCTTCAAGAATATCACAATGCAGATCGGCCGTATTCCCGGACCGGATGGCATCTATAAAATTAGCCCAATGGCCTGCAGAACCACTGTACACATGCGACGTCAGGTCCTCCTGTCTGCTTTGCTCTTCTTTTGAGCCGGCAAAAGGTTCCTTTTCCCGCTGACGGTAAGCTTTCCAGTTATCCCCGTTGATCTCCAGGTATCCCTCTGTTCCGTAAAAAACATTCCCTACCCGGATTTCCATACCCGATTCTCCGTTGGAATACCTGCCCCTGGTTTCAAATTCAAGCATCTTCCCGTCCTTATATTTAAACAGGGATGACTGGGTATTGGGCGTTTCCTGGGCGCATTCATCCGGATCGATCCCGTAAATCCCTCCGGTGGAGTATACCGACACCGGGTGCTCGTTCTTACCAAGTCCCCAACGGGCTATGTCAAACTGGTGAGGGCCCTGGTTCCCCGTGTCTCCGTTTCCGGTGTTCCAAAACCAGTGCCAGTTGTAATGGCCTTTTTTTTCATTATACGGGCGCCACGACGCCGGTCCCAGCCAACGGTCGTAATGAAGTGTGACAGGCGGTTCGCTGTCCTTTGCAATGCCAAAGGAATCGCGGGGCTTGATGCACAACCCGCGGGCCATGTACACATCGCCGATCCCGCCATCGTGTAAAAACTGAATCGCTTCCCTGACGTTCCGGCTTGAGCGGTTCTGAAAGCCAGTCTGCACACGGACATTGTACTTGCGGGCCGCCTCGATCATTTTCCGTCCTTCAAAAACATTGTGGCAGGCCGGTTTCTCCACATAAACATGCTTTCCTGCCTGGCAAGCCCAAATGGTGCCAAGCGCATGCCAATGGTTCGGGGTTGCAAACGAGACGGCATCAATATCTTTGTCATCGAATACTTTGAGCATGTCCCATTCGGTCAGCGGCTTTTCACCCGTTTGCTCCAGAACGAACTTCGAACGTTCATCGAACAACTGTTCATCCGTATCGCAAAGGGTTTTGATCCGGACATTTTTACTGTCTTTCAGCGAACAATAATTACTGAGATGGGCTTTCCCCTGTCCGCGGATACCGATCACGGCGATATTCACCCGTTCGTTGGCACCCATCACTGAAGCATACGATTTGGCGCTGAAACCCATACCTCCCATGGCAATGCCGGCCGTGCCGATCATCCCCTTTTTAATAAAATCCCGTCGTTGTGTCATCATATTGGTTTGTTTTGGTTATTTAGTCTTTCAAACGCATCTTCGAAGAGCATCCCTGGCTGTTTAAATGTCTTTAATCGAGCCAATGCCTTTAAACGCTTCTGGTTGAATAGCTCTTATTAATAATTCAATGCGATTTACGAATGTATGTTTCTCAATCATAATGATTCGATCGGTTGTCTGACTTTTGAATCTTGTTTAGACAGCTTAAAGTCATTTTCTGAAGCAAGTTTGTTCCAGGAAAAGCAGACGATTTGGACGAAAGCAGTATTACTTCGTCAGCTCTTCTATCACAGAAATAAATTCTTCGGCCTTTGGACGCAAAGAACTTAACATTCCGCTGTCGCATTGCACAAAATCATCGTAGTCGCTACTTATCCTGTCATTGAACAAGCGACCATAAAAAATCGAATGTTGTTTTTCTACCTTGCCGGTGGCGACAAAGTGCAACGAAAACTTTTGTTTTACGCCCTGATGAGTGTGGGCTGTGATATTGTTTTGCATCAAAAGCGCTATCACAGCATAATAACAGGCGTAATAAAGCCTATTCACTGCTGCATTATAATACCCGTCCTTTATAAGGTAATCAGCCTCAGCCAGCGTCTCTCTCGATCGTTTTAACCGGTAAGCGACCAAAAGTCTTCGTTCCTTCTCCGTAAGCGGCTGCTGCGAACTCATTGCAATCTAACTCCTTCATTCATTACGTTTATAAAAAAAGGCGTCCGTACAGGACGGCCATACCATTGTTTTCGGGTATAAACCAACGGACTGATATTTACGCTGCAATCGCCCTCTAATTCCAGCTCGTACAAAGGATTTGTAATGTCGACAACTTCATCGTAAGTCAAACTATCTCTGTTTACAATGATCAATAAGTCAATATCGCTGTTCGCACGGGCGTCGCCGCGTGCTTCCGAACCATAAAGCAGGACTTCCGCATCAGGGACTACTTTTCTTAAAACACCCTTAATATGCATGATATACGCATCCCTTTTCATTTAAAAAAGATTACAACACAAAGGTAAAAAGAATTAAACAGATATAGCAACAAAAATTATTCTCCATTGTATGCTCGCAGTGCTAATGCTTAAAGGTATTCCTTCCTGCGAATTGCATTAAAATAACGTCTATTCCCAAGATTTCAATGAATGTAACTGTAAACAGCCAATACTCTCCTTCGGGAAAGTTGATCGCTTTAATGGGTCTGAGCGAAAAGCGTTAGAATTGTCTTTGTCATAGCGGCGGTGCCGCATTGGTATGCCGGCTCAAAATCGGGTACAAAAGAAGCATGATGCAACGGGGGAAGAAAACACCCTTTTCCAATATGATCATTATGTTTGTCCTGATTTACTCCGCCAAGCCAGAAAAGCGCGATCGGAATTTTTTCATCAGTCATTCCGTATTTACCGAAATCTTCTCCGGTCATCGCCGGATCGACCTGTATCACCTGACCTTCCCCAAGAATATCTTTCATTGAGGCAACACTCTTCATAACCAGGTCCGGATGATTACAGACAGGAGGATCCACCGATTCGCTAAAAGTGACCAAAGGCATTTTGTTTTCGGGAAGCCCGGCCGCGATGGCATGACCTCGCGTCATCGCTTTTAACGATTCCCTGATCGTTTGTAAAACAGCATCATCAAAATAACGGATCGTCAGAAGCATGTTGACCTCATCCGGGATCACATTATTCCTTTGTCCGCCATGAATAGCCCCCACGGTGATCACGGCAGGCTTAACCGGGTTGATCCTCCGGCTCACAATGGTCTGGATATCAAGAATGATCTTTGCCGACAACACAATCGGATCAATGGTCTTGTGAGGCATTGCCCCATGCCCGCCCGATCCATAAACGGTGATCCCGGCCGATTGAACGCCTGCGAAAATAGGCCCCGGAAAATATCCGATCGTACCCGTCGGAAGTTCTGCGCTCACATGGTAGCATAATGCCGCGTCCGGCACCGGAAATCGTTTGAAAAGCCCGTCATTGATCATCGCCTGTGCACCCATCGAACCTTCTTCCGCAGGTTGCGCCACCGCCATAATTGTCCCGTTCCATTCATCCTTTAATGCTGATAGTGTTCTTAACGTTCCCAGCCAGGTTGTCATGTGAAGATCATGCCCGCAGGCATGCATCACCGGTAATTCATTCCCTTTGGCGTCTTTTTTATTAGCAGTACTCGCGAAGTCCAGTCCTGAATACTCCTTGATGGGTAAGGCATCCATATCTGTACGAAGCATGATGACCTTCCCTTTACCGTTATTAAGAATTCCAACTACGCCGTTGCCGCCTACTCCTTCTGTCACGTCAAATCCCATGTCCCGCAATTCAGCTGCCATTTTTTTTGAAGTTTCGAATTCCATATGCGACAACTCGGGATTCCTGTGAAGATCCTTATAAATCGCAATGTGCCGGTTGGCATCTTTCGAGATCAGCTCATGGATTCTTTTATTCAAATCGATTTGCTGACC
>CAZOYZ010000333.1:4054-6226 GCA_964584045.1 uncultured Prolixibacteraceae bacterium
GGAGGCAGAATCGTCACAAATTCCTCACTGACAGTCGGCGACCAGGTCACTTTGCCGGAGTTCAATTTCAGATGGTGCGCAAAGAAATTATACATGGCCGCACGTTTGGAGTAGCCATAATCATGTTTTTCGGCCTGTAAATGAACATTTTCGACTTTATGCCCGGCATCGTACAAAGCATACACCCTTTGAATATACGGGTATTCGACACGAGGAGTATTCCTGGTCCAGTCATTCCCGTCGGAGATGATCAGCATGGGACGAGGAGCACAAAGCGCTGCAATCTCCACATTGTTTGTCTGATGATGGTCACTTTGATGGATCGGCATTCCGCTTTCGCAGATACACCCCCCAAAAAAGTGGGCTGACACCTGGACGCAGGGGACTGCAGCCGTGATCCGGTCATCAATGGCGGTCAACAGGAATGTTTGGGTACCACCTCCGGAGCCGCCGGTAATGCCGATCCTCTTCGGATCGACATCGGGGCGTGACAACAAGTACTCAAGCACCCGCTTGCTGTTCCAGGTCTGGAGCAACATGGCAATGGGCATTTGGTGGGAGTCGACCTGCTGGGAGTCTCCGTGTCCGACCATGTCATAAGCAAAAACGACCGCACCCATGCGGGCCAGTACGGCGCTCCGGTACTGCACATCTTCCTTTAACCGTTTATCTTTTAGATGTCCGTGAGGGCAAAGTACCGCGGCATTTTTCCCCGAACTGCCAGTGGGCCGGTAGATATTGCCGGTAATATAAAATCCCGGGAAACTTTCAATCCGTATGTTTTCAACGACATAGCCGTCTAATTCCCTGGTTTTGGTGATCTGCGCGTTAAAATTCCCTTTGATGTCCGGCATCTGATCCAGTTTCATTCCTGTGACAAGGCCTTGTCTGATCATCGCTGCCCGTTTCTCCCACGAACTGCGGTCATTCCACAAGGAGGCAAATTCCTTCATCTTCAGGTTTGCTTCATCTTCAGTCCAGTGATGACCGACGCAAAGCATGTTTTTCTGGCTGTATCCGGCAATTCCTGTTAACAGGAGGACCAATAACAAAAAGCTTCCGGAAGAATTCATATGTTTTTCAGTTTAGTTAAGTCATTTTCGCCCTAAAGTTACAACTTTAGTTGGGACATGAGAAACGAACTCTTAACATTTCCCCGGGGAGTCAAAAGCCATTTTCATCGTCCGGTAAAAAATCGTTGTTTTACCGGATATCCAAACGTTCCTGGGGTAATTGAAGGAGGACCGGCTGGCCGGACCCTTAACCTGGCTTCCTTTTTCAATCCTCGGCGGAGGCTGTTCAGACCTTCTGAGGCAAAACGTAAGGCTTCCGGTATTCCTTCCTCGACAAATAACTGTCCGCTTCCCCGTCTTTCACAAACCGTTCCGCTTTTCCGTCGAAGGTCAGCTTTCTGCCCGTCTTGTAAGCAATATTACCCAAGTGAGATATCGCTGTTGACAGGTGACCCCCCTCCACTTCCGCAATCAGGTCTTCCCTTTTGCGGCTCTTCACGCAATCCACGAAATTCACAAAATGATATTCAATCTTGCTTTTTTCATATTCCTCTCGCACCGGATCAGGATCCAGGTTATCCCACGTCAATTCCACAGGTTGTAATTCTCCTGCCTTTTTTGAGCTCAGTTCATCCGCTTTGGTCAGGTTCTGTCCGGATCCGGTCACAAACGCCCTGAAACGGTCTGCTCCCAGCAAGGCATATCCTTTTGTGCCAAACAGGATGATGTTATCTTCTTCATTTGGCGTATACAGGCTCCTGACTTCCAGTTCGATGATTGTCCCGTCGGCATATTCAAATGCCGCAACCTGGAGATTGGGCACTTCCTGATCCGAATCGTACGCGTAAAAACCTCCGCAACAGCTTATTTTGACCGGGTGTTCTTCTTTTTTCATGGCCACCCTGATCCGGTCGATGTAATGAACCCCGTTGTTGCCGAATTCCCCGGTGGCCGTATCCCAGTACCAGTGCCAGTTGTAGTGGAAATGATTGTTGTTGAAAGGGATCATGGGTGCCGGTCCGCGATGCAGTTCCCAGTTAACACCTTCCGGGACAGGGCTGTCGGCTACCCGTCCGATACTGCGTCTGTGTCCAAAGACCGTCGCCCGGCCCATATAGATGTCGCCGATAATCCCATCCTGAAGCAGTTGAAGCGCTTT
>CAZOYZ010000334.1:0-1211 GCA_964584045.1 uncultured Prolixibacteraceae bacterium
CTTTTTTGTTCCTGACCGCGGAAAACCGTCTTCTCCACCACACCATCCGGCGCATCAATATTCAGGTTCTTCCATGTTTCCGACTTTTCTGATGAAGGGATCCCCCCAATGTATTTTTCAACCAGGGGTCTGAATTTAACCGGATCAATACTGCCGGTGAAGAAAAATTTAAAATCGTCCGCATCTGAAAACCGTTCGCGCGCTATTTTACCGATCACAGCGAGGTTAGCTTCATTGAGGATCGCGACCGTCATCGGACGTTTACGGGGATGGTGGTTCACTGAGATCGCCAGTAAGGTATCCCGAAAAGCTGCTTCCGGTGAAGCCTTCTTATTTTCAAGCATACCCGACATCCGCTGCATATACGACGAAAATGCCTTTTCGTCCACCCTCAGGTCAGTAAAATAAAGGTATAGCATCTGGAGCATCGTTTCCAGATCCTTAACCGACGAACTCCCTTTGAACCCTTCAGTAAGATCACCAATATAAGGAGAAAGAGAAAAGACCTTATCCGACAGCAGCTTTTCAAGGGCGATCTGATCAAAATCGCCGATCCCGCTCATGGAAACGATCGTTGGTGCCACATCGGCCGAAATGTCTTCGGCCTGGCCGTATAATGAATTTCCCCCCGGGCTGTACGCACTGAAAAGGATTTCATCATCCTTAAAATCGGTTGTTTTCACAACGACTACTGCCCCGTTCGAAAGCGTCCATTCCAAAGCCCCGACTTCTTTAAGCTCTTTTTCGCTGACAACCTTCCCGACAGGGATTTCGCCCTCCACGAGCGGTTTGTCAATGACCACGTCCTTGTAGGCTTCAATATTGGCTTTCTCAACCTGGTCCAGGACCGACAATACTTCTTTATCGGAAGGGACTTCCATTCCCTCTATTTCAGGAGCAGTAACCACGATCACCCTGCTCTCAGGAATGATCCATTCTGTGGCCAGCGCATTCACTTCTTCCAGTGTAATGCCGGGGATAAATTTTTTGTAATAGGCAAATTCATTTTCTATCCCCGGGAACGGCTCGCGGGTCAGCAGGAAATTTCTTTTGTATTCCTCAGCATACGCGTTCGACTCTTGTTTTTCCCGTTCATTAAAGGCCTGTTCAATCGACGAAAGCATGGACTTCTTCATACGGTCCAGTTCAGTCGCCGTAAACCCGTGGCGTTTCACGCGCTCGTTCTCTTCCAGTACACTTTGTATCCCTTT
>CAZOYZ010000334.1:1311-6216 GCA_964584045.1 uncultured Prolixibacteraceae bacterium
CGCTTTTTTTCAGGTGCAGGGATCTGTGAAAATTTTTCGCGGATACGTTTAACCATGTCTTCCCTGTCGAAATCACCCACTGCAATGATCGCCTGTAAATCGGGGCGGTACCAGTCGTTACGGTACCGGCGGAGTACTTCCGGCGCCGCGTGATTAATAATCTCCATTTTTCCGATCGGTAAACGATCTGCATAACGGCTGTTTTTCAGAAAAACCGGTAACCACTTCTGCATCATCCGTTCATTGGCATCACGCCCTCCACGCCATTCTTCATAGATAACCCCTCTCTCCTTCTCTATTTCTTCATCCGAGTCCGTCACCTGGCATGCCCAGTCGTACATCACCTGCAGTCCCTGATTCACAAATTCCTCCTGATCGAGCGGAACCTTGATCATATAGACGGTTTCATCAAAACTGGTATACGCATTAACCTCGGGTCCGAATTCCATACCTATTGATTCCAGGTATTTGATCAACTCGTTTTTCGGGAAATTCTTCGTCCCGTTAAATGACATGTGCTCACAAAAATGAGCCAATCCAAGCTGATCGTCATCTTCATCGATCGAACCGGCACGGACAACCAGATACAGGTCCGCCCGGTTTTTCGGAGTGCTGTTTGAACGAACGTAATAGGTCATCCCGTTCGAAAGGACACCTTTACTCACTTTGGGATCTTGGGGAAGTAAGTCTTTGAGATCCGGACCCGGCTGGGCCAGGCCAAGTGTGGCGACAAACAAAAACAACAGATTCAAATAGCGTTTCATAGACTCTTTTATTGATTGATATATATGTACAAATTCTGCTTCAGCATTACAAATGATCACGCAAACAATGGCTAAACGCATCTTCCTCATTGCTGGGTGCCGGCCTGTATTTCTGTTTTAATTCCGCTGGACCATTATCAACCAGATACGAATAGAACGTAAAATCGAGCAGATCAAGATCGTTATAGTCGTTACCGATACCTACGGTGGCTTCCCTGCTTATTTTCAACCGGTCGCATAGGAAGCGGACAGCATTGCCCTTCGATACGTCCTGATGAAAAATTTCCATCCACGTATATCCGGTCTGAAACGGAGAACTCGCCCTCAGTATCTTTAGATCGTTAAAATGCAGCGCCAATTCTTCCTTCAATTCCGTAAATTGCTGCGGATATTTGAAAATGACCAGAAACTGGCTTGCCCCGGACTGCACGTTCCCCGATACCGGTAACTTTTCGGCCACGTCGTCGTGAGATTCAAAATAACGGTCAAATTCCTCACAGGCATTTTTCCCCTGATAATACCAGCAATAAGTATTTAACGGAACTTCCCGGAATAAAAAGAAACTCACTCCTTTTTCCATCAGCAGGCCGCTGAGCCGGTTTACCGTTTCCATCGCAATATTCCTGGAATACATCAGCTCCTGGTTCCGGCAATCGTGAATACCTGCTCCCGACGAAAATGCCACATAATCGACAAGGGCATCATCAGGAAGGACCTCTTTTACCTTTCGGAAATTCCGTCCGGTTGCCACCACCCGGAAGATCTGTTTTTCACCCAGTCGCATCAGCGCAGCACGATCGGCTTCACTGATCGATTTATCATTTCTAAGCAGAGTACCATCCAGATCGGTCGCCACTAATCCTATCCGTTTCATAAATTTCAAATAACAGTTAAACAAATTCAAAAATCCAGATCACGAGCAGCGATGAACGAGTCGTACGACATGATGAAAAATTTTGATAAATCTACGAAAGTATTTTTTAATCCGGAAAATCCCGCGAGGCGGTATACAGACAAAACATACCTGTTTATCGAAAAAAGGTAAACCTTCGTGCCCCAAAATGATAGTTTTATGGCGTAATTTTTATCTTTGTATGTTTTAATGGAACACCTATGAAGATTGCACTGATCGGATACGGCAAAATGGGCAAAACGATCGAAGACATTGCCCTGACCCGTGGACATGAAATCGTTTTAAAAATTGACGTGGATAATTACCACGAATTGACCGCCAAAAATCTGCAAAAAGCAGACGTTGCGATCGAATTCACAGTTCCGGCGTCGGCGCTGGGTAATTACCGCGCCTGCTTTCAGGCGGGAGTACCTGTGGTGAGCGGAACCACAGGCTGGTTGGACAGGAAAGAAGAAGTTTTGAAAGAAATAAAGCACTATGACGGAACTTTCTTTTATGCCTCCAACTTCAGTCTGGGCGCAAATTTATTTTTTGCTTTGAACAGGAAGCTGGCCTCACTGATGGCAAACCGGCCCGAATACCAGGTTTCGATGGAAGAAGTTCATCATACCCAGAAACTTGACGCACCAAGCGGAACTGCTATTTCACTGGCCGAGGATCTGATCGCCATTCTTCCGGGCGTTCATTCATGGACACTGGACGATACAAGCAATTCCGGTCAGGTGAAAATTAAAGCGGTTCGCGAAGGACAGGTTCCGGGCATTCACCGGATCAGCTATGAATCGGAAGTGGACCATATCCTGATTGAGCACAGTGCAAAAAACCGTAACGGACTGGCGCTGGGCGCGGTTCTTGCAGCCGAATTTTGCCCCGGGAAAAAAGGACTCTTAAGTATGAACGATCTATTAAAATTATAATCAAGATGAAGAACATATTGACGAACAGATGGTTCAAGTTTATCGTGACCGGACTGATATACAGTCTGTGGGTGATTTGGATCGAAAATTACTGGTGGTTCCTCGGATTAGCTGTACTTTTTGATATCTATATCACCAAATTTGTTCACTGGGCCTTCTGGAAAAAGAAGAATCCCCCCAACGGGAAACAAACAAAGTTCGTTGAATGGGTCGATGCCATTATTTTTGCTGTAATTGCAGCCACGGTGATACGGATGTTCTTCATCGAAGCATACACGATCCCCACTTCATCGATGGAAAAATCAATGCTTGTGGGCGATTTCCTTTTCGTAAGCAAAATCTCTTACGGACCGAAGCTTCCCAACACGCCGTTATCTTTTCCCTTTGTCCACCATACCCTCCCGCTTACAAAGCATACGAAATCGTATGTGGAATGGATTAAAAGACCCTATCAGCGAATCGCAGGCTTCGGTGAGGTCAAAAATAATGATGTGGTGGTCTTTAACTTTCCTGAAGGAGATACGGTAGCCACATTGATGCCTACCCAAAGTTATTACAATCTGGTGCGCAACTACGGACGTGAACGGGTATGGAGCGACACCCAGGCCTTTGGCGAAATTATCAGCCGTCCCGTCGATAAACGGGAAAACTACATTAAGCGCTGCATCGGGATACCTGGAGATATCATTGAAATAAAAGACGGTCAGGTGTTTGTCAACGGCAAAGAGCAACAGCATTTCGCCGGCATGCAGTTTGATTACATGATCACCACCAACGGAACTGCCATCAATAAACGGCTGCTTGAAAAATTGGGGGTTTCAAAAGCCGACCAGCAGGTGTTCAACAGCTCACAATTTTTATTTCCCCTGACCAACGGGCAGGTTGAAGAAATTAAGAAGCTGAATAACGTCACTTCTGCAGAAAAGGTCAACATGGCAGCAGGGAACTGGGATAAAAATATCTTTCCGTTCAGTGAAAACTTCCCCTGGAATGTGGATAACTACGGTCCCCTGAAGATTCCTAAAAAAGGTGAAACCATTGATCTGAACGTAAAGAATCTTCCTCTTTATGAGCGGGTCATCTCCCTGTATGAGGCTCATAAGCTGGAGGTAAAAGACAGCACGGTCTATATCGATGGCGCTGCAGCTGACAAGTACACCTTCGGAATGGATTATTACTGGATGATGGGCGATAACCGGCATAATTCGGCCGACTCCCGGTACTGGGGTTTTGTGCCTGAGGACCATGTCGTTGGAAAAGCCGTCTTCATTTGGCTGTCATTGGATAAAGAGAAAAGCTTACCTGGCAGTATACGTTGGAACAGGTTGTTCCGGACTGTACACTAACTTTAAAGAAACATCATGTCTGCAGGAATAATCATTGTGCTCATTCTCGCCTTGCTGCTGGTCATTTTTACCTTGCAAAACACGGTGTTGATCAATCTGAATGTTTTTTTCTGGGAACTGACAGATGTACCGCTGGTTTTGGCCCTGATCATTTGCCTGATCTCCGGATTCCTGATCGCCTTTTTTTTGTATTTCCCAAAAATATGGCGGCTGAAGGCGAAAATAAAGGAACAGCAGAAGCTGTTAACCAGGTCCGGGACAAAAGATGAGACTGATGAAGTGGATTTCGAGATAACGGGCGACGAAGGAGACAGCTTTTTCAATAACTAAAAATGGCTGAGGAAGGAATTCTGTTGAGCACGGCTTATCTTCCGCCTGTACAATACATTGCCCGGTTTTTACGACATCAAACGATCTGGATCGAAACAGAGGAAAATTTTTTAAAGCAAACCTACAGGAACAGGGCCGTCATCCTTGCCGCCAACGGGCCGGAAGCGCTGGTGGTCCCTGTTGCAAAGGGCCGGGATGCCAGGCAGAAGATCAAAGACCTGCAGATTTCATACCAATCCCAATGGCAACACGTCCACTGGCAGGCTATTGTATCAGCTTACCGGTCCTCGCCTTTTTTTGAGATCCTGGATGAAGATTTCAGACCGCTTTTCCGGAAGAAAATCAAATTTCTTTTTGATTTTAACCGGCAATTGCTTCAGGTGATCCTTGATATTCTTGACATTTCTCCGGAAATAAAACTGACGACCGGATTTGAAAGCGTCCCTCAAACATGCCTTAACTACAGGGAAGCAATACATCCCAAGCCGCAAAAAGCCTTTCCGGATCCGGATTTTAATCCTGTTCCATATTCGCAGGTATTTGAAGACAAGTTTGGATTCACCGCTAACCTGAGTATCGTCGATCTGCTGTTCAACTGCGGACCGGAAAGTTATGAAATTCTTCTGAAAAGCATC
>CAZOYZ010000335.1:0-6209 GCA_964584045.1 uncultured Prolixibacteraceae bacterium
GCCAGCCATGGTTTAGCTGTTTCAATACCGGCTCCAGCGAGCCGGATTGGAATCCGGCGAAAAAATTACGCAGCAGGCCGCCGGCGCCTACTAAGAAAAACATGTCGAAACCCCGAAGCACATCGATGGCATCGATGCGTTTTGGAAAATTATTTACTTTTGTCATGATTTTAACTCCACCCCAGCCATTCCCCGGGAAGTGACATTGGTGTTAATTTGTATGATCACTGAGAAAATACGAGGCCGTCTGAGGCGTTTACTTCAACTTTTTGCAGACAGCCTCGTGATGTTTCAAAACTACCCTATCGTTCCAGGTTCGGATTGATATTGGCGTCGTCGGCATGATAGGGCGCATAAACCCTGCTTTCGTTCCAGCTTCCTGTTACCGGGCTCAGTTCTTTGCAGATCACGCCAGGTACCACTTCAATGCCCGGATTCGATACGCGATAATTGAAGTGTTCCTGTACGCGATTCATGCGGAACATGTCAAAATATTGCGGTGCAAATGGCCCGTAAAACAAACCTGCCACTTCCCAACCGTGTTCTTTGCAGGCAGCTTCGGCCAGCGCTTCATTCGATATGCCGGCGGAATAGAGGTTCGTTTGGGCGCCATCGGCCCGGTTGCGCACGGTGTTGAGCAATTGTACCGCTTTGGCCTTGTCGCCCGAACCTGAGCGGCCTACTGCTTCGGCATACCAGCAATATACCTCGGCCAGGGTGATTTGCGGATGGGCTTTGTCGGTTGTGCTCGAAATGGCCGTCATTCCCTTGGTATAGTCCCATTCGCCGGGATAGTTGTTCGCATCGGTCGTTACGGTAGTCATCAACCGGACAAACCATGGTTGCCGTTGTGTTTCATCGCGGCGCGTGTCCCACCAGTCAACCAATATTGCAGAATCAGCGTTATCGGGGTCAAGGATGAGCGTTTTTGGCGCATAAATAGCGTCTTTGCGTGGGCCTTCGGGAAATTCTTTCCAGAACTTTATCTCTCCATGATATTCATTCCAACTGGGGCCTTGCACTGCTTTACCCGCCTTGAATTGGGCAACATCGCTCGGAGCCATATAACTGTCATAGGTTCCCATTGCTCCGGAACTGGCATATCTGTTATAATATACCGATAGCAACGACTCGCTGTTAGACGTTTCGTACTGTTTGGAATTGATTTTCCAAAATTCGTCGAACAGAGCGTAGGGATATGTTCCGTTTTCCACGCCATCGATCACTTCTTTGGCTTTGGTTGCGGCTTTGGCATAATACTCCGTTTTGTTGTTGGGCCATCCGGCATACGAAAGATAGAGATAGGCTGCGGCAGCCTTGGCCGCGGCCTGTGTGACCCAGGCGTTACCACCTATTGAGGCCTGCGATGCTGCGCCGTTTATGTTGCTCCATTTTACAGGGGCTTTTTCGGCCTTTTCAATATCGGGAAGTATTACTTTTTCCCATATTTCGGCTACCGTCGGTACGGACACCTCATAATCCACTGCATCCGTTAAAATCATGGGAACCGGACCCCACGTGGTCACCAGGTGAAAATACGCCCATGCCCGCCAGAAATAAGCCTGCGCCATGTAAGCATTGAGGGTTGTCTCGTCAACAGGTTCGATGCCTGCATATTGAATGGTGAAATTGGCCTGCTTGATCACTAAATAGAGGTCAGCCCATTGCTGTTTGGCATACGAGTCGGTCCCGGTAGGGGCGTAAATTTCCCAGTCATGCTGGGCTCCCGTCATTCTCGGGTTAGTGCTCAGGTCTGCCCCGGCAACATACGACGGGTAATGTTCATTGTTGTTACCATAATAGGCCACCTGGTAATAGAGCGAGTGCATGGCCAAATCAAGGTCTTTCCTGTTTTTGAAAAAATTCACCGAGGCTAACTGACCTTTCGGGTCTTCGGTAAGGAACGATTCACAAGAAACCGTCCATATCGAAATGAATCCAATACAAATTATTTTAATAACCGTTTTCATTTTCGTCATTTTTAGGCTATCGAATTAAAGTATAATCAAAAATTGACATTCACCCCAACAGTGAAAACCCGAGGTAGCGGGAAAGCGCCAAGGTCGAGGCCATTGTTCAGATCGATGGCGTTGCTCGCGTCGCCCATCAGCGTGTTCACGCTTTCCGGATCCAACCCGCTGTACCTGGTCAGCACGAAAAGGTTTTGCGCGCTGAGCGACAACCTGACATCGGCAAATTTTGCGGTTTTCTTCGGAATACGATAGGCGATGCTGACGTTTTTCAGCCTCAGATACGAAGCGTCTTCAAGTATCCTGGTCGAACCATGATAGTTCATTGAGCTTTCCCTGTTACCGGAGGTAAGTTTTGTCCCGATCACTGCATCGTCAAGGTTTCCGCCATGTTGTTTAAGATAGTCCCAACTCTGGTACCATGCTTCACGGTACACCGGAATGCCGCTGGCCATGTACGATTTCAGAAGATTGAGACGGCTATTTCCTGTAACGGCAGTAAAGAACACACTGGCTTCCCAATTGCCAAAATAGATCATATTGTTCCAACCGAAGCTCCAGCTCGGATTGGAGTTTCCCTTCATGATCCTGTCAGCATTAGTGGGGGTTTTGGTAAGCGTACCGTCGGCGGCTTTGTACTGGGCAAAACCGTCGCTGTCGTATCCCTCGAAATCGAGTACCCAGAACGAACCTATGGGTTTGCCCGGTTCCAGTCTGGTGGTGGATTCAAACGTACCTGAATACCCTACAGTGCCGTTCAGAAAATTTAAGCCGGCAAGATCAACCACTTCGTTTTTCTGCCAGGCAGCGGTTAGCACACTGCTCCATGTAAGTTTTGACTTTTTTACCGGATAGGCGTCAATCATCATTTCAATACCTGTATTTTTGAGTTTCCCTGCATTGGTCCAGAAAGTTCCGCTGCCATTGTATGCCGGTATAGTTTTCTGGAACAACAGGTCGGTCGTATTTTTCACGTACCAGTCAAGGGTGATGTTCAGACGCTGGTTAAACATACCGGCATCAACACCTGCATCCCACTGTTTCGTTGTTTCCCAGCTCAGGTCAGGGGTAGGCAGATTCTTCCCCCAATAACCGGTTACGCCGGTCATCGTAGAATAGGAGTACGTCGTGGAAGCAAGCATGCCGAGCGTATTATAATTGGCAATAGCCTGGTTGCCCACAACTCCGTAGCTTGCCCTGAGTTTCAATTGTTGAAACAGCGACTGGTCTTTCATAAAACTTTCTTCCGCCACGTTCCATGCCATGGCGCCCGATGGAAAATAACCCCATTTGTTGTCGCCCTGGAATCTCGAGGAACCGTCAGCCCTGATGGTGGCGGTGACCATATACCGGCTTTTGTAGCTGTAGTTAAAGCGTCCAAAGTACGATACCAGCGATGAAGCTGAGTATGTGTTGCTGGCGTTGCGGCCTGCTCCGTTTGCCAGATTCCAGTAACCAACAGTAGGCCCGTTTTGCAGGTTAGTGGCGCTGCCGGTCAGGCTTCTGCTTTCATTGCTAATGAGCTCCAGCACGCCGGTAGCCGTAATGGAATGGTCACCGAAAGTTCTTTGATAAGTGAGGTTGTTCGTGTTTTGCCACGACAGGCTATGGGCATAGTTGTTGCTCGCATTGTCGGTAGCCCCGGGAGTAGCTAATGCAGAACTAAAGCTATAGCTCTGGCTGTCACTAAGACCAATGTACCCCAGTGCAGAAAAAGTCAGCCCGTCGATAATATAAAAGGTCAAATCGGTAAGGGCACGGAACGAATTACTGTAAGAATCGTTTTTGTTCACCATTTGCGCCCCATAATAGTTGGGCAAAACCAACATCTTGACATTGTCGTTATTGTATATTCCTGTTACGGGGTCTTTCATTTCCATCGCCGGATTGTACGACATGAATCCCCAAACCGAAGCTCCGCTGTCGGCGTTTTTCATGTGAGTACGGGAGGCACTGAGGTCAGTATTGATACTGAGCCAGTTATATACCTTGGTATCTAAGTTGGCGCGTAATATCTGCCTGGCGTACCTTGCTTCAATAATATTGGAGTTTTGGTCAATCACATTTGCCGAGATGATGTATTTGGTATTTGCGGTACCGCCCGAAACGCTGACTTTACTGTTTTGGGTCAGTGAGGGACGGGTTACAGAGTCCCACCAGCGAATACCCTTTGTGCCGTCACGAAACGATTCCACCGCGTCGTCGGTGATGCTGGCTGGTTTGATAACTCGTTGCGCCTGTGCAAACTCATAGGGGCTCAACATGTTATACGTATTGGTTACATTTCCCCAACCTGTTTGCGAATCGAATGTGACTACTGAACGGCCTTCTGCTCCGCGTTTGGTTGTGATGAGTATAACACCATTGGCTCCGCGCGACCCGTAAACTGCCGTTGACGAGGCATCCTTCAAAATTTCGATCGACTGGATATCGTCAGTGTTCACGGTACTCATACTGCCGCTTACACCGTCTATAATAACAAGTGGATCATTGCTTTTATTGATGGATGTAATACCACGGACGCGGATTTTAATGCCGCTATCGGGCCGGCCATTCATGGTGGTTACGTCAACGCCTGCTACACGTCCTTGCAGCGCTTCCGTCGCCCGAACCATCGGTTGGGCTGCAAACAGGCGGTTGCTTACTGAAGACACAGAACCCGTGAGGTCGCTTTTTTTCATTGTTCCGTAACCTATCGCGACCACCTCTTCTATTCCAACGGTTTCTTCTTCCATCACGACATTAAGAACAGTTCTGCCGGCAATATCGATCTCCAGTTTTTTCATACCAACAAATGAAAAAACAAGTACCGAATTAGCCGGAACACTCGCAAGAGAATAACTTCCGTCAGCCGCCGTAATAGTTCCCTGGGTTGTTCCCCTTATTACCACTGAAACACCGGGAAGAGGAATCCCGGAAAGATCGGTGATCTTGCCTGAAACTGAACCATGCTGCGATGTTTTACTTTCGGCCGGATCCTTGGTTTTGATAATGATGTTACTTCCAACCATCTTGTAGTCCAATGATTTACCAGCCAGAATCTTATCCAGGATTTCATAGATATTTTTGTTGGTGAAATCAACGCTGACGATTTCTTTATCGTTAAATTCGTCACGGTTATAAAAGAAATAGTAATCCGTTTGGTCTTCGATCCGGTCGAAAACTTCTGCAATAGTGACATTTTGCAGTTTTAGGTTCAAAAGAGTATTCTGTCCGTATACTCCCGCCGATACCTGAAGCAATGAAAGTACCAGTAAAATAATACTCAACTTCATAATCATTAATAATTTTTTGAGTGGCGGAAAAATCCTGCCACCGTAGTCCGATTTTTTTTTCATAAATTTGAAAGTTTTGAATTTGTAAATGTTTCAGACATCAGATGTCCGGGACTTTACAAGGGGAACAGTTGCCTCTGTTCCCCTTTTTGATGTCAGGGGTACATCTGTCTGCCGATCTTAAGAATTATTCTTATCCATGCTTATTATTTTTTATCATAACTAATACTGACTGTTCTGCCCTGGATCCGGTAATTTAAACCGGTGGTCATTTTTATTTTGAACAAAGCATCAACGATGTTGTGGTTATATTCAAATATACCCCTCAACCGGATTTTGCCGATTGCTCTGTTTTCAAGCTCGATCGATATCCCATAAACCTCTTCAAGTTTTTTAAAGATGTCGGATAGAGCGGCATCCTTAAACAGGAATTTCCCTTCATGCCATGCCGTGTACAATTCCGTATCGACTTTTTCGATGTTGACTTTTTCACTTTCAATATCATACACTGCTTTCTCACCTGGCTTGATAAATACAGAATGACCTTTCTGTTCTTTCAGGATGATTTCAACACTTCCTTCTTCAAGGATGGTCTCTACGGCTTTGCAATTTTCTTGGGCAGACACGTTAAATGAGGTTCCGTGCACCTGTATTTTAACCGCATTGGTCAGTACCCTGAACAGTTTAGTTTTGTCGGTGCTGACTTTGAAGTATGCTTCTCCGTCAAGAGTAACATCCCGGCACCGCTCGTTGTACCGGTTGTCATACCTGATCGTTGTCCCTGAATTTAACCAGACCTCGGTACCATCGGCTAATGTACATTTTGAAATCTGACCTTCAGGCGCTGTTATTTCGGTGTACTGAACCGGGCGGTCATTTTGAGAAGACTTCAGATAATACCATCCAAAGGTAACTAAGACAGGAAGAAGCAGAATGGCTGCTGCTTTGTAAATAAGCGAGAATA
>CAZOYZ010000336.1:0-6206 GCA_964584045.1 uncultured Prolixibacteraceae bacterium
GGGGCGGCCGTTTTATACCGATGACTGGATCTGGGATTCCTACCGGGCCCATCATCCGCTGCGTATCCTGGTTGACCCGGACAGGGAGAACGACATTCTGAACTCGTTCGTGTTGATGACCGAACAAATGGAACAGAAATGGTGGCCTACGTTTCCGGAAATCACGGGCGACAGCAGGCGGATGAACTGTAATCACGGGGTTGCGACGGTGCTGGATGCTTACCGCAAGGGGATCCGGGATTTTGATTTGGGACAGGCGTATCAGGCCTGTAAAGGTGCGCTTACCGAAAAGACGCTGGCGCCCTGGTCGGGCAAACCTGCAGGGAAGTTGGACAGGTTCTACCGGGAAAAGGGTTATTTTCCTGCGCTGAAGGAAGGCGAAAAGGAAATGATACCTGAAGTAGACGCGTTCGAGGGCCGTCAACCTGTGGCGGTTACGCTGGGGACTTCCTACGACGATTGGTGTCTTTCTCAAATTGCAGAAGAATTGGGAAAAACAGAGGATGCAGAATATTTTAAACAGGCTTCACTGAATTACCGGAACCTGTTCCACCCGGAAACGAAATTTTTCCATCCAAAAGACAGCGACGGGAAATTCATTGAACCTTTCGATTATGTCTTTTCAGGAGGCATGGGCGCACGCCGTTATTATGACGAGAATAACGGCTGGATTTACCGGTGGGATGTGCAGCACAATATTCCGGATATGATCGGGCTCATGGGAGGGGATGAAGCTTTCGTAAGCAACCTGGATGCCATGTTCCGGCAACCGCTGGGGAAGAGCAAATTCGGATTCTACGCGCAGTTGCCCGACCATACCGGGAACGTCGGACAGTTTTCGATGGCCAATGAGCCCTCGCTGCACATTCCCTACCTGTACAATTACGCCGGACAGCCGTGGAAAACGCAGAAGCGGATCCGCTCGCTGCTGGGGCAATGGTTCCGCAATGACCTGATGGGTGTTCCGGGTGATGAGGACGGCGGGGGGATGTCGTCATTTGTCGTATTTTCGGCGATGGGCTTTTACCCGGTCACCCCAGGGAAGCCGGAATATACCCTGGGCAGTCCGCTGTTTGAAAAAGCGACGATCGATCTGGGGAATGGGAAGACCTTTGAAGTGGAAGCCCTTCATGTTTCACCGGAGAACAAATACATCCAATCGGCCACGTTAAACGGGAAGGCGCTTGAAAAGCCCTGGTTCAGTCATCAGGATCTGGCCTCGGGAGGCAGGCTGATCCTTGAAATGGGAAACAGGCCTAACCCGGAATGGGGGAGATGACCGGATAATTAGACCAGGTGTAATTCGCTCTGAAAGGTCATATTGTTATTGCGGACGAACAAACGGACAAAGCAGTCTGTCGTTAACAGATGGACTGCTTTGTTTGTAATGATATAACTCGTGTTGGATTTCTTTTGCTGGACTCATTATTTTGAAAAATAAACCTACTCTGCATCCAATTGAAAAAAGCTGATAGCATTCTCTCTCAATATCTTATTGGCTGCATATTTGGCTTCTTCCTCGGAAAGATAACCGGAAGCTACTTTCTCAATTAAAACGCCTGTGACAATTTGTCTGGCCAGTAAAGCATGACCATAAACAGCTTCCACATTGTTTAAATCACCCCCGAAACCCATGATTCTGTTCAACGGGATTGTTTCAATCCACTCGTTTAAATAACGCGTACTGTACGAGGGAGAAATAATATACAGCCAACACATATCAATATAGACATTTGGGTAGTTTTTTACCATTGCAGCCAGCTCTCCTCCATACGGATAGCTTCCGTGCATGAGAGCAAATTTTACTTCCGGATAGCGACTGAACAAATTGATCAGGTGTGTGGGATCAGACCAGGTAATGTCGGGTTGGTTTCTTCCGAACGATAATCCCGCGTGAAGACCTGTATGGATAGTAACAGGCATTTTATAGGTTGAAGCCAATTGCAAAATATGATGCATTACAAAATCCTGTAAAGGTTTTACCTTTTCAAAGTCAATACAGTTGTTTTCCTGCATCAAGGTATTAAATATTGTCTCAGCCTGTTCTTTTGAACATTCTTCAAAAAAAAGAGGGCGCTCGTAAGCCAGAGCACTTTTTACCCCGACCATGCCAAAATCAATTCCTTCCTGAAAAGCTTTATCCAAAGCTTTCATGTAGTCATCCAGATTTTGGATCTTTTGCCCGTAATGTTGTTCCTGTTTTACAATCTCATCTTTGGAATGGACCAATACAAAATTATCATACCGCATCACATATTTGAATAAATCCCTGTCAGGATTTTTATGGATATAAATATCATTGATACTGACATCAATCCCGGCTTTGTTTTTTAGTATTTCCCTGTACCAACCCGATTTTTGGTTTTCCCTGACCTTTTTCGTGAGAAGCAGACAGGTTGAATCGTTTATGTCCTCAATCCCGTATAGGTTCTTTAAAGTTAGAAGAATTGACCGGCCATAAGCCGTCATTTTGGAAAGTTCCCAGTAAGGTTTTATCATTTCCCATTTTTCCAAAGGAGGTATATCTGCCTTGCGCAACCGTTTCAGTGTATCTGAATTTATGCCTGATGAAACCATATCATCAGCAATATACCAGTGGAACAAATGTAGAAAATCCAGATTTTTCCTGTTTAGAAAATCTTCTTCTGCAATTAAATGCTCATGGGTGTCGACAATCCTGATTTGATCAACATAATTCCTTATCCGTTCTTCAAAACCTTCGGAAGACGCAGACCGGACATTGACTTGAGAAGAACCATATAAAGTAAATAAAAAGAAGACGATGGTTAAAAATGTTTTCATAATTTTTTTGATTTAAAAATAACTGTATGACCTCCTACCGATTTTCTTCCTGACTGCCCGGCTGATGCCCGAGGTTGACCAGCTTTGGTTTAGGCCGGATCACTTCAATGTTCATCTTGTCGAACACTTCCCTTGCGGTGGTGATCCCTTCGCTGACCGGTTCAATACTGGTTTCTCCGTCTTTCCAAAGAGATTCGCCTGCCAGGGAAAATTCAAAAGTTTCACCTTCTGTGGCGACGATTTCCGAGCGGAACAGCAGTGCGGGCTGACCGTTACTGAACTCGTCCACCTCCCTGCTTTCCACATCCTGCGCAGGGTATGCATCGTTATAGTCGCCTGCCAGGTTCATCTCCACCCAGCAGATCCACTGCGAACCCGGCTTTACTTCTGCCCTGACCGAAAAATAATCTTCCTTGGGAGTAGCCCCTGTGATCGCCGAAACCAGGTCATCTTCTTTCTTTGAAGACGGATCCTGAGCCGACCCATTGACTTTGAACAGTTCAAACCACCTGGGAAGTGCCACCGGAACATCCGCTTTCCCTTCCCAGTCACCTACTCCCGCCCGGTGAGTCACGAAAACATTGATCCGCCGGTGGGTCTGCGGGTCTTCCAGCCACACCGCAAACTGGGGTGGTTCGGCAAAGGTCGACAGGTAGATCAGTTCTTTATTCTGATGAATATTTACCTGTATCTGAGTGCGCCCAAGCGTAATAATCACTTCGAACGCAATAACCCCTCCGGTCACAAGGACGATTCCTGCAACAATCCGAAGCAGTAGCTTCTTCAATCCTTTCTTCATTTGTCCTGTTTTTTAAATTTTATCCGGGATCGTATACGGAGCCCGGTAATAGCCACGGGATATTTCGTTTGCCTCTTCGGAGTTGACCATTTTGCCTGCTGCTGCATCATAGTAAAGCTGTCTGTTCCCCATACGGTAAGCCAGGTTGGCCAGATGGATCAGCGTGGCGCTTTTGTGACCCTGTACGATATCGGCATTCGGGGTCTTCCCGTTTCTCAGACAGTCGATAAAATTCCGCTGGTGGTTTTCATCGGGGAAATACCCATGTTCCTGTTCCCTCAGTTTTCCGTCCGGACCAAATACCTGCCAGCCTCCTCCCATAATTCCCAGGTACATGAGTCCTTCGGTACCATATATTTCGATCCGTGTCCCGTCAACCCGCCAGTTCGGGAACTTCTTCCCGAAACGTACATCCGCTCCGGTTTTGTCCATGTAATTGCTGAAGATCCCGCATTCAAGGGTCATGGTGAAATCTTTGTAAGCATAGGTTACCGCCTGAAAATCGGGAACGTCCCGTTTGTCTTCGTACAATACCCGGCCCCCGGAGCTGTAAACCCACCCGGGATCATCGGGATCACCGGTGACCATCCGTGCCAGGTCAATGACGTGGTTGGCCATCGCCATCTGCAGGCCCGGAGAGTATTCCCACCAGTCGTAGGGAGCTTTGTGGCGGCTTATGTTATAAGGTGCCTCATGCGCCGGTCCCAGCCACATGTCCCAGTTCAATCCCTGCGGAACCGCAGAATCCTCTTTCATCATCCACGGTTTGGCACCCTGAAAGATACAATAAGCCTTCACATGGACGATCCTGCCTAATTTTCCGCTTGTGATGTAATCCTTCGCTGAAAAAGCAAAGTCTGCGCTCCGGTTTTGGGTCCCGCATTGGACAATCCGGTTGTATTTACGGGTCGCCTCAATCATCTTTTCGCCCTCGGGAATACTCATCGAGATCACTTTCTCCACGTACACATGCTTACCTGCCTGACAAGCCCGGATGTGCGCAAGAGCATGCCAGTGTTCCGGGGTGGCAATGATCACCGCATCCACATCCTTATCGTCATACACATATCTCATATCTTCAACCCTTTGCGGAGTGAATCCCTGCATTTTGCCCAATTCCCCGATAGCCCGGCCGCCACGGGTGGCATCCACATCACAGATATACTTCACTTCCACTCCCTGACAATTCTTACAGAAGTCAAGGATCATGGCGGTGCCTCTCCCTCCGGCGCCAACCAATCCCAATATAATCTTATCGTTGGCTCCTTTTTTATGTATGCTCTTTTGTCTCATATCCTCCGTTTTACGATACCTTTTCAGAAATGACAAATCCTTCCCGGGCTGTTGTTTTCAACAGTCCGTTTGCCTGATCATTATTGGTGAACACCTCCCTGCCGGCATCAAACAGCAACTGTCTGTTATCCGTGCGGTAAGCAATGTTGCCCATATGTACCAGTGCCGCGCTTAAATGGCCCTGCTGTATCCCGCAGGCAGGGGACCGGCCATCCCTGATACAGTCAATAAAATCCTTCAGGTGTTCCGTATCCGGGTTTAGTCCCGGCTGGCCGGTGATGAGAATTCCGTTTTTACCGGCTACCTGCCATCCCTTTTCATTCAGGCCCAGGTACATCAGCCCCTCCGTACCGTAGATCTCGATCCGGGCTGATGCCCTCATCCAATCCGCATCAGGTGACTGTTCAGGTGTTACCGAAGGTTTGTTGTCTTTCATATAGCTCATTGCATTGCCTGTTTCGCAGGTAAGCGCAAATTTTCTGTAGTCGTAAGTGACCGACTGGTTTTCGGGAACCTCCCGGCCGGAACCCCAGCACCAGTTGCCGCCGCTGCAACAGACAGAAGCCGGATGTGCCGGATCTCCGAGAACCATCCGTGCCAGATCCAAAAGATGACCGGTTTCCCCGGTCAGCATTCCTCCGCCGTAAGCCCAGTAGTTGTGCCATCCGCCCTGCCCGGTTACTTCGTAAATACCCGGATTGTAATCACACGGGGCAGCGGGTCCAAGCCATGCGTTCCAGTCAAGCCCTTCGGGAACCGGTGCATTTTCGCGGGCGATCCATTTACTGCCACCGGTCATGTGGTATACTTTGACATGGACAACCTGTCCCAGCTTCCCGCTTCGGATATATTCCCGGGCGGCTGCCGCTGAGGATGAACTCCTGTTTTGGAAACCAACCTGTACGACACGTTTGTAACGGGAGGCGGCCTGCTGCATTTTCTGTCCTTCCCACAGACAGTGGGTCGGATTGGCCTCCAGGTAAACATCTTTCCCCGCCTGGCAGGCCAGTACCGTGGCCGGCGCATGCCAGTGATCGGGCGTGGCAATGATCACCGCATTCACTTCCCTGTCTTCCAGAATCGTCTTGAAATCGCCAACCGAAGAAGGAAGCCGGCCAGTCGCTTTTTGGATTTCCAAAGCGGTCTGTCCGGACCGCTTTACATTCACGTCACACACCTGTTTGATCGTGATCCCCGCGTCTGCCTGACAGGCCTTCAGTGCCAGCTCCGTGCCCCGGCTTCCGCATCCGATTACGGCCAGCACGGGATGTTCCAGGGAACGTCTCCCGGTACAGGAACCCCATATTCCGGC
>CAZOYZ010000337.1:0-4429 GCA_964584045.1 uncultured Prolixibacteraceae bacterium
GTTCCAGATGTCGCAAACCGTGAAAAACTCAAAATTCATTTCACCGGCATGCGTCAAAAATGCCGGACCTAACGCGTTACGAAAACGACCCGAAAATCCCAGTATTCCAACCCTGACCCTGTCGTTGGCGCCAATAATGCGGCCATAACTTTTGGAACTCATTCCTATACCGCCAATTATTAATCCTGCTGAACCAGCAGTTGTTATCTTTAAAAATGTCCTTCTTGTTTTTTCCATAACTTTCTACTATTTATTTTCATTTGGTACAGTAACCCGAGTTAATTTTGTTTTTCTTAATATTCATTTTGATCTGGCCAATATTATTTAATCTGATGATTTACAAACTCCCTATAGTTGTTTTTATATTTACCCTGATGCCAGTTACCGATTTGTCCAATAGTATAAAACAGACTATCCCTGGTTTCATCATCCATTGAGTAAGATTCGATTAGTGCAAAGTTCAGCCTTTTCAATAATTGATCGGATTTTGGAGGAACATCGCCCCCTTTTTTAATTTCTTTAAGTACCCTGCCATTACTAAATTTTGGAATACTTACTTTGTGCAACCAGGCAATGGTTGGGGCAACATCTATTATTTCAGCATAATCATATTCTGCACCATGTTTTATGCCTGTCCCTGCAACTACCATTTGAGTAGTATAACTACCGCTTTCATAAGGCGGATGCCATCCTGTATCCGCCTGTCCGTGATCCCCCATAACAATAATTACAGTACTCTTCCATAAATTCTCATTTTTTAACCATCTCACAAAATCGCCCAGCAAACTGTCCACATATTGGTTTTGTTGAATAAATGGTGAGTTGTGTGACCAGATATTCTCCGTATAAGGTTGTCCGGCAACGCTTTCTCAATTACTATTTTCAGGTCAACGAACAGATACTCCGCTTCCTCTTAAGGATTAAATATCAAATTCAGCCCGTCTCGGTCGAACAGCAGCCGGTTTGCTTTCCACTGAATAATCTCCGACAAAGTTTTCTGATTCACCGTCAACCTGCAGCCAGTATCCAACCACATACCTGGCATGGTCAACCGGTACTCCCATACCATCACGGGCTATTTTATGAATTCATAAACTCTTCGAAAGTCAGTGCTTCGTCTCCGAATTTTCCGGCTTTGGCATAAAAAGGCGCTTGGTTCCATTGTCAGACATAGGGACTATTTGCTATTTGGAATACAAGTTTTCACTTCTTTGTTCTTTATTTGGTATTGATTCTCTTTCTTTTATCAGGGGATATTGATACCAATATGCGACAGAACAAACGTCATCAGAGCGCAAATGAAGCACATTTTCAGGATCGCGTCTTGGATGGTTTAACTTTCTGAAAATCAAACTATCCCCGTAAATTTCTCTCGCTTCGTCTATCTTTAAAAGTCCCATTTGTTGGATGTCAATCCTTATATTATTTTTGAAATAGATAGGGTCATTAAGGTGAAAACGGTACATGGAAACAAAATTGCTTTCAACTAAGGGTGCACCTCGTAATGGTGTATTATGGCGGCGCATTCCCCAGGCTGCTCCAATATAGTCTTCAAGTCCTGTTCCACAAATTGTAGGATATTCTGAATCTGAATCAATATACATTTTTACTTCACCCTCTCCCCACCATCCAGGAGTAAGCGGCCTGATTCCAAGTACACACCCTATAAATACACCCTTTGCACCTTCCGTCTCCAATATGGTGTAATCATGACCATACCTGGTAGGGTTTTGCTTGCGAAACGATGCGTGAAACCTTCCGTCATCTTTTTTTATTTTATCGCCGAGAGTAAAATCTATTTGATAGAAGAAAAAATCTAAATCCGAATCAGATTCATTGGTTACTGTGATTAATGCATGTTTTTTAAAAGGCATCGGAATATCGCAATTGTAACCAAAATTGGGCTGAACGGAGACAAACATGGACGTAATTGATGCTTTGGCCCCGTGAGCTACCCCAAAAAAATCGCCCAAAGGAACTTCAACGCTTGGAACATCACTGTTTTCCCAATACATTTTAAGGATTATATTCCGTACTTCCATTTCTGAATTCGGTTTTAGAGTAAACCATATGTGTCTGACCATTCCCGGGCCCTCAGTATCTAACAGAACCTCTGTTGTTCCTTTCTTAAAATCGATGAGGGCAGGTCTTCCTTTCAATCCTCCGTGCAACATCCCGCCTTTTCCCTTTTCGGCAAGTGGATTCTCGGCTGTAGCTGCCCTACTCTCCAAATCTTTAAGTTTGTACGACTGTAATGACTGTGCTCTCCCATTAACAAAAAAAGTCATTATTAACAATATAAAAATGTACTGTTTCATTGTAATTGATTCCATTGAGCCACATTTCTGATTAGTAGTGATCATTTAACTTGTTCTATTAAACCTTTTGCAAGATTTACTATTCCTTCAACGATTTCTTCTTCACACGAAGGCAACAGGGCGCTTTCAGTCACCTCGTATCCTCCCTGGTTGAACATATCTTTCGTAGGAATGTAACCTGCATCCCCGTCTGAAAAACCCATCACAAATACATGGGCATATGCCAGTTTCTGTAGTGATTCCTCTATTTTAAGCCCGTATTCCACAACCGGCTCACCGGGCAATGCAACAAAACAAATATCCCCTATACTGATTATTTTTACGCGCAGGAGTACTTGCCCGTCAATAATATGTTCCCTGGGCCACACCACTTCGCCTGCCCTTTCTTTTGCACTAACTCTTATCAATCCGGAAACCGCGGTAATACGGTTGTTCTCCTGCCGCTGCTTTACCTGTTCCCTGACACCGAGCCAGGTGATCGTTTTCACAACTTCTGCACCTGTTGACCAGCCGCACCAGCGCATATCTGTCTCACTGCCATTTCGGCCAAAAGAAGGGTCGTCAGCACCCTTGCCCTCCTCCGGGAGGTTCGGACGAATATCCCCGCAACAACCCTGAAGGAACAGGGCTGTGGTGCCCCGGCCAAAATTCCTTTCAATGAACGTTTTTGCCTCGCCCGGAAAATCGGCTGTAATTCTTGTGTTTCGCCCATTGAACGCATTTGGATGACAAACCACATGGAAAAGTGCCGCATATGGCGAATCAGCGGAACCTTGACTGTCAATTCTGAGAATCTTAACCCGGTGGTCTGTTACCCCTTCGGGATTCAGCGTATTGAAATATTTCCCTGCGTCAGTAATTTTTCGACGGCTCACATTAAAACCGACCTCTCCCTCGCCAAACCCCATGCTCACAGGCTGTAAGTTCTCTGTGGCAACCCGCACTGCTCCGGCAACCTTAGCCGCAACCATCCTTCCATAGATAGAATCCGTTTCCAGCCACGGACTGCCGTGCGTATGAGAAGCATTGATCATCACATTCGCTTCCTTGATGCCTGCCTCCTTTTCTATGGCATGGTAGATTTGCTGACCTTCCCTGTACTTAACCTGAATCAGGTCAAGTGTAACAAGGACGGCCCGGGCTTCCCCGTCGTCGAAAACGATGACTCCTGCATGCAACGGGTCGCGTATCCCAGTGGCCGGGTTGGTGCGCCTGGCATATCCACCCAGGGAAATACCCGCTGGCGGAGTAATATCCACTTTATAAACGCCTGCCTGCAAAGGGCGCTGCCCGCCGGGGTCCACGACAGGCTCCCGGGCATGAAGAACCCCGAAACCCATCAGGTGCAACAGACAAATAATCCCAACTCTAAACACCTTTCTCATCTCTCCGTTTTTATCTTGGCATACAGAAGAACAAGCTTTCATTTAATTAATGAGTCCAGTCTAAACCTTTCTCAATTCTTCCCTGTTTTCATAGATTTTCAGGATCGCCCGGTAGATATCATCCATATCAGATTTCAGTCCCAACAGGTTGTGGTGTTTAAAACCTACGGTTTCCCTGACCAGCTTTTCCGCTTCCGGAAAGCGAAGCGAATTTCGGTACTCGTCCAGTCTTTCTTTCGAATAAAGCTTCCGGTAGGTTCTTGAGCTGATGACCGATTCTATTACCCCTTCCTGATGCATCAATCCGCCCTCAATGACCCCAAGGCCGTCATCTGCCGGGATACCCTCCGCCTTCAATGCTTTAATGAAAGTCTTCCTCGAAATACCAAACTCTTCTTCCTTAAACCGGAACCCGTAGAAATAGTATGAATCCCTATTTTGTTCGGGGTAGTTTTTCCTTGGAACGATGCCAGGGATTTCCTCTATTTTTGAGGTCAGGTATCGCGCGTTTTCACGCCGTATCCTTGTCTCTTGCTCAAGAGAATCCATCTGGGTCATCAGGATGGAAGCCTGAAATTCAGTCGTTCTGCATTTGGTGCCTAGGATGGGGGATGCGCCTTTGTCGCGCGGCATATATTTCCCTTTTCTTCGGCCAAAATCGTGGAATGAATTACAAATATCCATAACCCTTTCATCGTTTCCAATAATGGCTCCTCCTTCGCCACA
>CAZOYZ010000337.1:4529-6176 GCA_964584045.1 uncultured Prolixibacteraceae bacterium
CCGTTGGTGGTCAGCAGGCAGTATTTTGTTCCCATGATCCGGGCAAACTTCGCTTCTGCCTGTTTGACCACATTCGCCCTTGACCATACCCCGTTACGCAGCACCGGCAGTATTCCATTTTCATCGGCCTGATCCCAGACCGGCCACGCCGGAAACTTCGTCTTCCTTACCGGGTCTCCGCCCAAAAGGGCCAGCTTATCAGAGACGCTGGTACGAAATGCATAGGATATTCCCGGGGCGCCCAACATAAATAAGCTGCCTGCTCCCGCTGACTTTATAAAGTCCCTTCTCGATGATGTTTCCATGTTGTTGTCATTCTTGATATTCACGTTACCTCACTTTCGGCATCTGCATCTTTGACCAATCCATATCCGGATTATCCGTGATGCTGACCGTCTCTATTCCTTCCAGAACCGATGCATTGGCCGAAACCTTCCTGAATCCTTCCACATACTGGTCCACCAGTTCTCTCGATGCCTGAGGGAAAGTGGGCAGGGAAAGTAACTGACCGTACAGTCGTTCCGTTGCTGGCAAGCTTACCGGGGCCGCGATTATTTTGGAGTTTGCCGCCCAAGGGAACCCGGCATTTTCCTCATTGAATGCCGGCTGCTGATGCATCAGGACATACCGTTCCCTACCAACTTCCAGTCCTTCTGACTGAAGGGCCGCAACAAATTTCTCCACATCCAGGCCTCCAAGTGATTCCGCGTGGTATTTCACCCGGTAACAATAGTAGTTCCGTTTCATATTCTCAGGCGTCCGGATGGTCTCAATCCCCCTGATCTTCCCCAATTCGCTATTCAGGTACTCCAGGTTTTCATCCCTTTGCCTGTTAAGCTGTTCGTACTTCTTCATCTGAACGCGCAACAACGCGGCAGACAACGGGTGCATCCGGTATTTATACCCAAAGCACGTATGCTGGTATTTTCGGTAAATCGAATCCGGTGGCAATCCAGGTAATCGTTCATAGTGGCCCAGGGCAACTGCACGTTCGTAATAATCCCTGTTGTTGGTAATCATCATGCCACCTTCGATCCCCGGCATCAGTTTGGTGGCCTGGTAGCTGAAGCAGCCAATGTCGCCGATCGTCCCAATCTTTTTGCCTTTATGTTCTGCGTCGTGACCGTGCGCACAGTCTTCCACAACATTAAGGTTGTGCTGTCGGGCGATGGCCATGATCTCATCCATCGCGCACGGAAGACCACACAGGTGAACCACCACGATGGCCCTTGTTTTCGCGTTAATTTTCCGCTCGATATCGACCGGATCAATGTTCAGCGTTCGCGGGTCGGACTCCGCGAACACCGGCGTCCCGCCACATGATAGGACCGGCATCACGCTCGCCCAGTAGGTTAATGACGGGACAATCACCTCATCGCCAGGCCCTATGCCCACGGCAAACAGCGCCGAATGAATCGCCGCCGTCCCGTTGATCTGCGGGAGGGCATACGCGATACCGTAAAAATCTTTCATTTCCTGCCCAAGCAAATAGGCCTCCTCATAAAACCGGTAGTCCGGCATCGACATCACCCGCCGTACCGCTTCGATCTCTTCATTGCCAAACTGTGGCCACGAAAAGGCTCCCGGTTCATGAAGGGTTACTGATTTAGGCCCTCCTGAAATCGCTAATCTGTTGTTCATATTTTT